>JAGGWO010000156.1 GCA_021157485.1 Sulfurimonas sp.
AGTTTGCAGTAAGAGCTATAATTGGAATGTGGTAGTCCAATCTATTTCGTATCTCTTTTGTAGCATCAATACCATTCATTACAGGCATGTTTATATCCATAAAAACAATATCATACTCTGTTTCTAGCACTTTATTTACTGCGTCTTGACCATCGAATGCAAATGTTATGTGAACATTTGGATATTGCTCAAATATTGACTCGATTAACATTCGATTAACATCATAATCTTCAGCAACAAGTATATTTAGGTGTGTATTGTTTATCTTGTTGGTAGTTATATCAACTGAGGGCATTGCCTGTGCTTTTGAAAGTAAAAAATTATATAAATTAGAACCAAAAGATTCATCAATAACAATATCTACACAATTTAAACTTTCACTACATTGGTTTGTAATACATATAATTTGATCTTTAGATAGTAAGTCTGTTAGACCTAAGCCAACTCTTTTTTCAAAAGTGATAATAAGAGTATTTGATGTAATTACTTCTTTATAGTTAGAGTCTTTATTCATAACTTTATAATCGATATGAAAAGAGTTTAAAGTATTTTCAATCAGCTCCATGTTAAATTCATTACTATTAATGATAACTATTTCATATTCAGATAAAAGATCTTTTAAAATAGTTGAAGTTTCACATTTTTGCAGTTGAATATCAAAATAAAATTTGCTTCCTTCACTCTCTTTAGAGTCAACTTTTAATTCTCCTCCAAATAGCTTGACAAGATTACTACTAATACTAAGCCCTAATCCAGTTCCACCAAACTTTCTTGTTGTGGAATCATCAGCTTGAGAAAACTCTTCAAAGATTTTAGATTGTTGGGACTCAGATATTCCTATACCACTATCTTTGATTATAAATCTAATAGTTTGAGTCTCTTTATTCGTCTCAAGAACCTTTGTCTCAAAGGTGATTTTCCCATATTGGGGTGTAAACTTGATGGCATTTGATATTAGATTTGTTAAAATCTGATTTAGACGAGTATAGTCAAAAACCATACACTCAAACATAGTTATATCAAACTTATTAATATAGTTTATAGATTTGTTGTCTGCTAACGATTTTAACAGCTCATATACTGTTGAGAGTTCTACAAATATATTTGTATTTACTCTCTCTAATTCTACTTTTTTATTGGATATTTTTGAAAAATCCAAGATATCATTGATAATATTGAGTAGTGTTTTCGTTGAATTATTGATGATGTCAATATATTTATTCTGAGTATCATTAAGTTGCGTGTTAGCTAGTAATTCACTAAAACCTAAGATTCCATTCATTGGAGTTCTTATCTCATGTGACATATTGGCTAAAAACATAGCTTGAGCAGCTTCAGCTTTTTGAGCTTTTATTTTACTGGTTTCTATCTCAGTTATATCACTGAAGGTAGTTATTATATATGTTTGCTCATTTTGCGTAAATTTACGGGCTGTCACTTTATATATTCTCTCTTGTGAATCTTTATTCACCATGAGTGCAAGATGAGTATCCTCTGGTTTATTTAGAACTGTTTCATACCAAAGTATATCTGTATATGAAGTTTTTAAATAACCTTCTTTTTCAATAAATAGGCCACATATACATGTATGTTCATTTAGAAAGTCTTCTATGTTTCCATAAGGAAAGTTCTTGAAAAAACTACTATTTAGAGTGTCAAGTTGACCATTTATTGCCACAGCTACAATATTATCCTCGTTGTCTAATATCATTTTTGTATATTTAGCCTGTCCTTCAATCGCTTTTTTAGCATCCACCAATGAGGTTACGTCTTCTCTTATTGCCATATACTCTACAATGTTGCCTGAAATATCTTTTAGAGGTAATACGGAACTTTTTACATAGTATTTTGAGCCATCTTTTTTTATATTTGAAAACTCTCCAGACCAAATTTCGCCTTTTTTTATAGTTCTCCATAGATCTCCAAATATTTCTGAGGGTATATCTGGATCTCTTACTATATTGTGCTTTGAACCAATCAGTTCTTCTGCTGAATATCCACTAAGAATCTCAAAACCTCTGTTCACATAGGTGATTATTCCTTTTAAGTTTGTTTTTGAAACAATTAAAACAGTATCTATAGCACTTAAATACTCTTGAGCGGTTGTATTAGATAATTCTAATGCTTTCTCTTTTTCTTCTATATCTTGTGTGATATAATCAATAAGATGAAATATTGCATTATCTAGTTTTGATTTATTTTGAGTGTTTTTTATATCAATAGGTGTACTATGTTTAGTAGATGTATTTTTTTCATCTAAAAAGAGTATGGTCGTAGTTATGTTTAAAAAGGAGTTAGTGTGATGGTTACTTAAAAACTCTCCATATGTGAAAAAACCAGCTGTTGGAACAATGGCATTTATTTTTTTAAAGGTTTTTTCTAGTTCTTTATTTAAAAACTGTTTTCTTGCTGCACAAGAGTATATGAAAGAGGCTTGAACATTATGGTTTTTTATCTCAGCAGATGAGTTGTATATATTTACTAAAGTAGCACTACCTATTCCAAATTGGACCTTTTCACCCTCTTTTAATGAGCCGGCATAAAGAATACTGTTATCATCAAGTTTAGTAATCATAGATCTTGCAATTAGAGTATCATGCTCTTGTTTAATTAGTGGAAACTCTATAGTAGAGGCCGGTATATCATTAGCAACATCATCACCTAAAACATCTCTATATACATCTATGATGTTTTTGTTGTCAATCTCATAAACACGATTTCCATCAGACTTGGTGATCGTAAATACGGGGCCAATTGCCTTCCATCCAAGGTTATAGTCACTATATGCTTCAAGCTCATCTCCACTTAGAGATACACCAACTACACCACCACTAAAAACATCACTATTTAATATTGTAAAAGTCTTTTCAAATTTAAAAAGGTCAGCTGCTGTACCTCCGGCAATAACTACATTTTCGTTAGTTAAATGAGATAAGCCTTCTAAATATTTTTCACCATCTAATTTAAGACCATCAGAAAAGGTGATGATACATTTGCAATTTTCACTTTTGAGGGCATCTGCCATTTTAAGGCCTGCATTAAAAGGATCTTCTTCTTTTAAGGCGAAAGCTTTAAATGATGTTTTCTCAAAGATAGAGATGCTTAGTACGGAACTGTGTTCTTGCATGTTTCCATTATAAATCTCTCCGGCAGTAGAAGAACCGATTAAAGTAGCATTTGGAATTATGCTGAGTATATCCTGTGTTAATATTTCAACTTCTGTAATATCTTCGATAGATGTGAACATTTGAATAAGAATTTTATCATTAGAGAGCACAACTTGGTGTTCAAGAAGATATTTGGTTAGACTGGTTTTATCGTCATAGGTATAGTTTAATTGTATCATATAGACCTGCTTATAATTATTGGCATTATTTTAGCATAACAAATCAAAATATTTAATATATATTATTTTACTAAGTGTCTTTGTATTGTCCTGTATAGCGAGAGTTCAGCCCCTTGTATACTTTTAGCAAACGCAATAATTCCATCTTCATGACCTCTCATTACAAAGATACTCTCATCAAATGGATTTCTATTTTCATAAAGTGAGGCAATCTCCTCTGCCATTTGGGCTGTTCCATACTCTGCGTTTGTTCCAAGAGAGTTGTTCTCTTTCATGAACTCCCAAAGAGCTTTTGAGTGGATATGTATCACTGCGTTTATCTCAGGGCTTATCTGATAAATCATAGCGTGGCTTAGAGCTTCACTACTTGGTTGATGTTTACCTTGTGAGATTACTTTGAATTGTGAAAAATTATAATCACTGATATAAGTGTAATATTCATTTGTGAGGGAAGTTAAATCTCCTGTTTGAGTGGCAGTTATGAAAAAAGATTTAGAGTTTTTTTCTCTTACAGAGATATTTCCATAGCCAATGCCATCTTGTACACCGATGAGACCAAGAGTAAAGAGTCTTGAGCGTAGTGCTTCTAAGGCTTCATAATCATTAAACGCAGGTGCGTCTTTAGTTGTATGTTCTATAGAGTACTTTATAACACCATCAATCATTTTAACTTCTTTATTTCATTTTCATCTGCTTCTATTAGTCCAGCTTCTGTAATAAGACCTGTAATAAGGCGGGCAGGGGTAACATCAAAACCGTAATTTATGGCTTTTGAATCCTTGGGAGTGATACGAATATCTTGAGGTTTACCGTTGCTATCAATACCTCTCATGATATGAACTTCATCTTCACTTCTCATCTCAATCTCAATCTCTTTAACGCCATCACAGCTCTCAAAATCAAAAGTACTTAGTGGAAGAGCAATGTAGAAAGGAATGTTGTTATCTTTTGCGCTGAGTGCTTTAAGATATGTGCCTATTTTGTTTGCCGCATCACCACAGCGAGTTACTCTGTCTGCTCCAGTTATTACCATGTCAACCATCTCATGTTGCATAAGATGCCCACCTGTATTATCCGCAATAATTGTGTGATTTACTCCTGCATCCAAAAGTTCCCATGACGTAAGGTTAGCACCTTGGTTACGTGGTCGCGTTTCATCTACCCATACGTGAATATCTATGCCTCTTTTTTTAGCTTCATAAATTGGTGCTAGTGCAGTTCCACTGTCTATTATTGCTAACCATCCAGCGTTACAGTGAGTTAAAATATTAAAGTTTTTTAGGTTCTTTTTTCTCATTATATCTTCGATAATATCACAACCGATTTTTCCGATTGTCTCACTGCGTTTAACATCTTCATCACAGATTTTTATAGCTTCGGCTTTTGCATCTTTTAAAATATCATTGCTATTTTTTATAACTTCAACCATTCTATCAACTGCCCACATAAGGTTTACAGCAGTAGGGCGAGAGGCTCTGATTTTAGCTGACTCTTGGATGATTTTATCTTTGTTATTTTCAAACTCACGAGCAAGTAGATAAACCCCAAACGCAGCAACATTACCGATAACTCCAGCTCCACGAACAGTCATGTCTGAAATAGCCTCTGTAGCATCATCACCAGTTTTTAAAACTCTTGTCAGTTCTTCATGTGGTAAGTATCTCTGGTCTAAAACTTCAAGGTCGCCATTTTTATTTAGCCACAGTGGTCTATATTTTCCATTCATTTTAACATCCCTATAACATCTTGTATCGTTTGTATATTTTTATACTCTTTTATAAACTTCTCACCGATTTTTAGTGCTAGTCTATTTGCTTTTTCTCTTGTCTCAGAATCTTCAATTCCACGAATATCTTCAACTCCGGCAATTCCAAGCTGTCTTCGCATAACTTTACACCCTGCAAAACCGATACTCTCTTGAAGTAGATTTAACATGAACTGCGTTTGATAAGCATTTAGAACTTCTTTTGAAGCATATCCATCTAAAAGTAGGGCAGACTCACCCGTTTCATGCCAAAGAGATAAAAACTTCTTGGAAAATTCACTCCAAA
>JAGGWO010000104.1 GCA_021157485.1 Sulfurimonas sp.
CAACTGCTGCATGTAGTGTGATAGATATTTTAAATGAGTATAAAGCGAGTGGTAAACTAGATGAGACTTTTGAGTATTTTGCTCAAAAGCAAGAAGAGTTTTTTAGCTCAAACAGAAACCTCTTTACCCAAAAAGTTGGAATCGGAATGATGTGTGGACTACGTTGTAAAAATGCAGACACACTTACAAATATAATGAGTAATGCTAAAGAAAATGGTGTTATGGTGCTTAAGGCTGGACGTAATACACTGCGTTTCTTGCCACCACTGACAATTACAAAAGAGGAAATCGATGAAGGCTTTAAATCTCTTAGTGCTGCTGTCTCTACTCTTAAGTAGTACACTTTTAGCAAATGAGAATAATTCATCATTAGATGGGTATATCTCTAAAATTAAAAATGCTGAGTTTAATTATGATTACTCAAAAAATGAGGCCGAAAACTCTAAACTTAGAGACTCTTGGATAGCTCCATTAAATCTTAATTATTCACACTCTACAAGTAATCCATATGATGCTGATCAGGTTTCTCAAAATGCAGCTATTAAGATGGATCAGCCGATTTTTAGAAGTGGTGGTATTTACTATGGAATTAAATATGCTAATGCTTTAAGAAAGTACTCTGACTACTCCGTAGATGTGGCAAAACGTAAGATGATTAAAGATGCTATATCTCTTCTTATCCAAATAAAACAGTCTGACCTTAAGCTTATGCGTCAAAATTTACAGATAAAAAATTCTGAAATTAACTTAGCCCAAAATAAGGAACAATATCTAAACGGTCAGCTTGATTCAGGTTTTTTAGATAATGCTATTATTGAGAGAAACTTTGTTATACAAAACCTTTATGATATGCAGACAGCAAAAGAGAGACTCATATCTAGTTTTAATACACTGAGTGATTTAGACTATATGAAAGTTACTATACCCCACCTTGAGTTACTTAATAAAGAGGAGTTTTTAAAGCATAATATTGTTCTGAAAATGGTAGATTCTCAGATAGAAAAAGATGATTACAATAAAAATGTAACTATAGCTAAATATCTACCTGCAGTTAGTTTAACGGCAGGATATAATTGGAGTAAAAGTGATTCTCCATTTAAGTTTGGTCCTGACGAAAAAGAGTATTATGATTATGGTCTTAGAGCTAACATGCCAATTGATATAAATACTTTTAGAGATATTGAATCTGCAAGAATTGATTATTTAAAATCAAATGTGATTAAAGAAGACAAAAAGATTCAACTAGACTCTGTTTTTGAACAGGTTATGCATAATATAAAAAATCTAGAGAAGAAAAAACTTTTAAGTATAGAGAATATAGATATTTACTCTAAGCTTTTAAAAGATACAAAAGACCTCTATAGTGCTGGATATAAAACAGAGTATGATGTGAATTTATTGAAAAACTCAGTTGAAATATCAAATATAGATTCTAAAATATATGAGATGGATAAACAGTTAGAGCTTTTAACACTCTATGAGATGTATGTTAACGATGGAAAGTAAATGATGAGAACTAAAGTTCAATGCAGTGAGGCACTAAATGCCGAATCGTAAATTTAGTGAATATATGACAGACTGGCTGTATGGTGATGATGGTTACTATGCAACTTATAAAAATATAGGTAGGAGCGGTGACTTTTATACTGCAGTAAGTACAAGTAAGTTTTTTGGTGGGAGTGTTGCAAAACATATAATCTCTTTAGTCGATGAAGGTTTTTTAGAAACAAACGCAACTATATGTGAAATAGGTGCTCATCATGGCTACTTTTTAGCTGATGTAATAGAGTTTATATATACGCTTAGACCTGCGCTACTCTCTACCTTGAACTTTGTTATTATTGAGAGGTTTGATGACCTGCAAGAGCAACAGACAAACTATTTTAAAGAGTCGTTTGGTGATGTTATCTCTTTAACGCACTATAAATCACTTAGTGAACTTAAATGTAAAAATGCTTTTTTTATAGCAAATGAAATATTTGATGCATTTCCTTGTGAGCTTTACTTCAAAGGTAAAACTGCTCGTGTAGATGGACACAAAGTTGAATTTGATGTAGATAACAAATGGGTTGATGAAAAAGCTAAGAAGTACTATAAAGATAGAGGTGAGATTGCTATCGGTTATGAGGAGTTTGCACGTGAGATGGCTGATTCTTGTGATAAGTTTGAGTTTATGACTTTTGATTATGGAGAGATGCAGGCTCGCCCTGATTTTTCAATAAGAGTTTATGCAAAACATGAAGTTATTCCATTCTTTGATGAAAATATTAAACGTGAAGAGCTCTTTGGAAAGAGTGATATAACTTATGATGTTACATTTGCTCACGTAAAAGATGCATACGAAGAAGCAGGGGTAGAGTTTGTAGAGTTAAAAGCTCAGATGGTTGCACTTGTTGATATGGGGATACTTGATTTGTTAGAGATACTAAAAGAGAATGTAGATGAGAAAATTTACACTCAAGAGTTGGAAAAAGCTAAGATGCTTATCCTGCCTAACTTTTTAGGAGAGCGTTTTAAGATGGCAAAGTTTAGAAAGTCTTAAAATAAGAACTACTTTAAAATATATGCTATTTTAACTTTGAATAGTTCAGGAAAATCAAATAGTGAGGAGTCTACTTCTATTGGAAAACTTCTCTCTATAGCTTGAATAGTCGCTTTTTTAAAGATACTTTTTCCTGAGATTATCTCAATATCTTCTACAGTACCATCTGCTAATATTTTAAACTTAACATCAACAACTCCCTCAATACATCTTCTTCTAGCCATATTTGGATATGATTTATTACTGTTGATTCTTTTTACAAGTTGTTCAACAAATTTTCTTTGTTTAGCTTCTCGTACATCTTGGTTTATTTGCTGTTGAACATTTGAGATATTTTCAGTTTGCACTACTTCTTGTTCTTGAACTTCTTCGACTATTTCCTCTTCAGAAACTTCTTCTATAATTGGCTCTTCAACAATGGGTTCTTGCTTAGCAACAGGCTCTTGAATAATTGGCTCTGGCTTGATAATAGGTTTTGGCTTTGGCTTTGGCTTTGGCTTTGGTGGTAGCTTTTTCTTTTTTTTCTTCTTAGGCTTTGGTTTTCTTTTTTTCTTTTTTTCTTTTATATTTTTTACTTCTTGTACTTTTGCCGGAGCAATAATAGAAAATTGTACACATTTTAGATTGTTTTTTTGAACTTTTTTTGTAGAGTAATCGTTTTTGCTAAAGAGATAAAACATAGTTGCAATTATTGCTATATAAGCGATAGCACTAATTATAAAAGAGGATAGATATCTATGCATCTTTATAGCTTCTTAAAAAGTTGTACATTGTCGGTAGGTAGAATAGATTTAAAATCGTTCCCCAGAGTAGTCCAAAACCGATAGTTACAGCAAGTGGTTGAAAGGTAACTGCTTGTGCTGTAGCAAAGAATATTAGTGATGATAGACCTATAATAGTTGTAATGGATGTAAGCAAAATTGGTCTTAATCTTCTTTTTGCAAGTATTAAAATCTCATCTTTAGATGTTGCACCCTTTAGTGTTGACATCATTATGATTCCATCATTAACGATAACACCGGCGAGCCCAAGTGCACCGATGAGAGATGGAAGGGAGATATTAAGTCCCATTATGAAGTGACCTATATAAACGCCAAGAAGAGAAAAAGGGATAACTGACATAACTATAATAGTTTCTCTAAAAGAGTTAAAAAGATAAAGAATAGAGATAAAAATAAGAATAATAGCTAGGATAGAAGCTAAAACCATCTCCGTCTGCATAGTTCTTTTCTGCTTTCTTTCTCCCTTAAACTTCAGTTTAATTCCTTTTACTGCATTTAATTCATCTATGATTGGCGATATCTTCTCTAGTACTTCTGTAGCAGTTACTATTGATGGATTTACATTTGCAAATACATAAAAATTAGTTTCACCATTATCTTTAACCAGTCTCTCTAAAGATTCCACTTTTTCAAACTCACAAATATCTTTTAGCTTTACGAGCATATTATTTTTAATAGGAATCTCTAGTCTTTTAAAGCTCTCTAAATCATTTTGGATATTAAATGATTTCACCTTTATATCTAAGAGCTCATTGCCATCAAAAATAGTCCCAACTTTTCTTGATAGATAGAGACCAGATATATAGTTACCAAGATACTTTTCAGTAATTCCTAACTCTTCACCGTAACTGTTTAGTTTTAGTTTTATCTCATCTGGTCCTACTTTAACATTGTCACCATAGTACTTTATTCCCTCGATTTTTGAAAAACCATCTTCAATCGCTCTAATAGCTTTTATCGCTTTTTGGTAATCATTACTAATCACACCAATTCGAATATCAGCTTTTGTATGGCCCATTTTATTTTCAACAACCATTAGGTTACTAAGTTCAAACTTCTTTTTATAAGCTTGTTCTTTAAGCCAGACTCTAAGCTCTTTTGAGATTTCTTGTGAAGATTTTTCTCTTATTCTATCTGTAGAATCATAATAAAAACTTAGATATGGAGTAATGAACTTATCTACAAAGTTTGACTCTTTCATCTTATGTAACTCGATGGAGATATATCCAACATAAGGGTACATTTCAGCAGAGCCCGTTGCACTTCTTCTGTAGCCTGCCGTAGAGCTTACATGTTTAACAGAGAATCTGTCTCTATTTTTTAAGATATCTTTTTCTAAAGTTTGTACAATTTTTAGAGATTCTTCAAGAGTTGTTGTGGGCTGTGCTTTGAATGTAATGTTTATTGATGAAGCATCAAAGGACTTGAACATCTGAAACTTCGAACTCTTTACACCATAAAAAATTAAAACAGGAACGATGATTAAAAAAGTGAGTAAGAAGCTCTTTTGATATTTAACTAACTGTCTTAAAGCCTTTGAGTAGAGTATATTTGCTTTTTCCCATGATAGAGTTCTAGAGTTCGCGGAAAGTGTATGTGAAGCATGTATAGGTAAAAATATAAATGACTCTATAAGAGAAGCCACTACAAGAGCAGAAAATGCAATAGGAATCAGTTGTATAATCTCTCCAAGTCTACCACTAAGCATAAGCAGAGGTATAAAAGAGAATAGGGTAGTCAGTGAAGCAATAGTAACTGGTTTTGCTACCTCTTTTGTACCTAATAATGCTGCCTCTTTGGCACTGTAGCCTTTTTCAATATACTGCTGAATATTCTCACTTACAACAATAGCATCATCAACAATAATACCAATTGCAATCAGTACACCTATTAGGGAATTTACATTTATACTGTAGCCTGTGAAATAGAAATATATTGCTCCGATGACAAAAGAGGTAGGTATTCCCAAGGCTATGATAAAAGCTATACGAACATTAATTAAAATAGCTGTTAGAAGTGTGATGAGAATTACACCGAGTAAAATGTTTGAAATGACAATATTGAGTCTATCTTTTATGATAGTTGACTTATCCATTCTAACACTAAAGTTAACACCATCAATATTCATCTTTGATATAAGGGAGTTAATATCTTCAGCGATAGTTACTGCGTCACCATTTGGATTTTGTGATACAGCGAGAGTGATAGAGTTGTTCCCATTCATACTCGCAAGTGTTGCCGAGTCCTCGTAGCGTTTTTCTATTTTTGCGATATCTTTTAAGGCGATTTGCTGGTCATTAATATTGACAATAGTATTTTCAAGGTTATCGGCAAATTTTTTATCATTATGAGTAGAGATATAGTATTGTTCTTTGATATTATCTATTTTTCCCAGTGGAAATATATAGGACAATTCAGAAAACATTCGCAGTGTTTCCTCTAAAGATAGATTATAAGCATTTACCTTTTTTTCATCTATAAGAACTTCATAAAAAAGGTCAGAATCTCCAAAGATAGTAACATCTGATACATCTTTTATAGAGAGAAGTTTGCTTTTAAATTTTTTAGAGAGAGCTTTTAGCTTTGCTCTAGGAACTTCATCTGAAAGAATTGATACATGCATTATACTTCTAGAGTGCGCAACTCCTCTTATTATAGGCTCATCCATATCACTTGGAAGGTTCTCTCTTATCAGAGCTAAGGCATCCTCTGTGTCACTTACAGCTACTGCTTTATCAGCCCCTTTTTCCAGTTCGAGAATTATTGTAAATCTACCTGGTGATATTACAGATGTAACAGTCTCTACTCCAACAATAGTCTTTACTTCATCTTCTATTTCTTGGACAGCCATTTTATTCAAAGAATCTACCGAAGCACCGGCATATGAGCCTCGAATTGTTAAAGAGTTAGGCTCAATAGTTGGAGATATCTCTTTTGGAATTTGAGTGTAAGAATATATACCCATTGCGAATAGTAGTAAAAATAGAGTATAGTTTATTTTATAATTATCAATAAAAAATCTTAAAAAATTTTCAAACATATATCAGTTCCTAGTTTTCATATCCATAAGATTCATTGGCTAAAATAGCCGCACCATATGCAGTCGTTATTTGAGGATATTTTGGTATAAATATCTCTTTAGATAGCTCATTCTCGATTGCATAAACCAAACCAGCGTTAAGAGCAGGTCCTCCATCAAAATAGATGCTATCTTTTATCCCAACTCTTTTTACAAGTTTTATAATTCTTTTTGCTATAGAGTAGTGAACTCCGGCAACAATATCCTCAACACTATTGTCATTTCCCAAAAGCCCAATAATTTCTGATTCAGCAAAAACTGCACATGTGCTATTAATCGCTAAGGGAGCCCCTTCTGATTTAAAGTGGTAGTCACCCAGTTCACTAACTTCAAGTTCTAAGTTCATAGCAACAACATCTAAAAATTTTCCAGTTCCAGCTGCACACCTGTCGTTCATAGCGAAATTAACTACACTGCCTTCACTGTCAAGTGAGATTGCTTTAGAATCTTGACCACCAATATTAATGATAGTCTTAATGTCACATTCACCTTTAGCGGCGGCTACTGCACCAATGGCATTAGCTGTAATCTCACTAATGTTCTCATCAGCTTCTTTAAATAGTTTTCTTCCATAACCGGTTGCAACAGTATAGACAACATCTTTTTCATCTATCTTTAACTCAATAAGTAATTCGCTAAGACTTTGCTTCGCATACTTATAAAACATACTTCCACTAGCACTTATCCTATGGCCAATTAACTCTTCATTCTCATCTACAAGTGCAACTTTTATGGCAGTTGAACCGATGTCTATTCCTACAAAATATTTCACTGTTTTTTTCTCCGTCTATTTTTAAGAGATTCGATAAATGCTTCGATTCTAGTTGTTAGCTGTCCTAAGTGACTTGGAGAGTAATCACTCTCTAAGTATATAATTGGAATACCTTCTTTTTCCATAGCTTGAAGTACAGATCTCTGTTCCATCTCATAAACTTGGCATCCTGCAAAAGCTTGATAAACAACACCATCAGCTTTATACTCTTTAACTAAATCGATTATTCGTCTGATTCTATCATTGTTTTTTGTAAAAATAGGGCAAGTACACCCTTTTAAATATCTATCTGCAACAGAATCAACCATATCATTAACAAACCACTCATCAACGCTTACCATATCGTTAAACATTCTGTTTGAAGAACATGTTTCATCTGCGACTATAATGGCATCTGAATCCTCTATTAAAAGAGGAATTTTTAGATTTGGAAATATTGGAGGCGAACCAGTATATACAATTCTTGGACTCTTTTTGGTTGCTGTATTGAACTCATCTTCTACTCTCTGCGCACACTCTTTTAATAGTTCTGAAGTAGCTTTAATCCAGTTATCTAAGTCATCAAAGAAGAAAGCATTTGTCACTAAAAACATATCTAAACCCAGTATAGGAGAGTTTTCATTTTTTCGTAGAATATTGAGTTTATGGTAAAGATGTTGAGCATATCCTACTTTTTTTATTGACTCTTTTAAATTCTTTTTTGTCAGTTTTTTACCTAGGTCAGTTGAGAGCTCTTTTGTGAATTTTCTAACACTTCTTCTCCAGTACTCACGACTCTCTGCACTCTCTTTTGTTCTTGGGAATTCCATATCAAAAAGCTTATAGCCCATCTCTTCGATTATAGCACCGGACTTTGCTTTTTGATCACATGTAGTTGGAGATATAACAAGGTCAGGTTTGTCAGAAAAGTTACCAGATACAAACTGTCCAACAGTTGCTTTTACAAGAGGACAAGCTTTAGAAGGTAGCAGATCACTTCCAATCTCATCATCAGTATAGAAACCATTACATAGTCTTAATGGAACTGCGTCAAGTGCATGGATTATTTCAGATGGCACTTGAATACACATAGTACCTACCTTTACTTTATCAGCATGTAGAGATTCATGTCTGCAGTGTACTCTTTCATAAAGGTCATAAAAATAATTCATAGCCTTTGGAGGCTCTTTAAAGTCATGCTTTATCTTTTCTAATAGTGAAATAGCTTCCATCGCTTTATGACGGTTTTGTTTCTCTTTAGGAGTTTCTATTTTATGCTCTCTAACTCTTTTAGTCATCTTTTTTCTCCCAATCATCCATCTGCATTCTCTTTACAAAACCACCTTTTGTGGATGTGAAAACTGGCATATTTAAAATATCTACATGTAGAACATCATCTTCAGGACATGCTGCAACACATTTCATACATAAAATACAGTCATCTCTTAAAATATTAGTGCTTTGTACATCATCGGCTATATCTTTTATTTGCATGTCACAAACATTGTAACAGTCACCACATTTAGTACATTTATCGCCATCTTTTCTTAGTTTTATGAGTGCAGCGTCACTAAAAATATAGTGCATTGCACTCATTGGACAGAAGAAACAGAAAAATCTTTTTTTGACAAATGAACCAACGAAAAATAGACCTGTGAACATAAGACCTAAAGTCGTCAGTACCATAGCACTTTTAGTGGAGAAGTCTAGACTCCACTGCGAAGTATCTCCGACAAAAAGAGGTGTTATCATCCTTCCTGGACATATCTCACAAAACGCAGTCCTCCACTCTCCACCAAGAATTCCTAAACCAACACCTATAGGTGCAAGTATTACAAGGGCGAGTAAGAGGTACTTAATCTTTTTAAGAGAGTTAAACTGAGGTTGCGTATAAGTGCTATAGTTGATACCCATTCTTTTTCTCAAACCTGTTATCCAGTCCTGCATAGTCCCTAAAGGACATGCATAACCACACCAAGCTTTATTAAAAACTATAAACCATAGTAAAAAAGTTAGAAATCCAATAAGTACAGAGATACTTGCCGCACTTAAAAGTACATCTAGTGGACGAGCGAGTTGGTGTTGTAGAGGAAGAAAGTAGCACATTCCTCCAACTTCTCTATCATACCCACATGAAAATACAGGAATACTATTTCCTAGATTAATAGAAAAATATCCTCCATATACAAAAAGTATAAAAAAGAAGAGCTGTAACCAGAAGCGAAACTTACTGATATCTGCTCTGTTTATAAAGTCTCTAATCTTTTTCATCAAACCTTACCTCTTTAAATGGTTGTTGATTTCTTTTTCTATACCAATATATTGCAACTCCTGAGAGTAGCATAGTGATAATAGCCGCTAAAAGACCATAAGCGTAAGAACTGTAAGCACTATCATTAGGATAGTATACAGATGGATAAGTAGTTGTATGTTTTATTTTTTTGTATGGTTCATAGAGATACTCTCCAGCACTGTTTTGTGTATATGTTGCCGTTAGCAAAAAATTGTTTTTATGTCTTCTGTCAAATTTATTCCACTCTGGAAAATAATCTTTTAGAAGTACAAAAGTTGCAATTCCATCTTTATCAGTTTTAATTGTTTTTGACCAGCCTGTTTTTGTTGAGAGTGTTACACTTGCTCCCTCTATAGGTTCAGAGTTTAAAATCGCTTTTATTCTTACTTTCTCACCAGCATATAGACGATGATAAAAAGTTTCACCTTTTTCTCTTACTCTCAATATATCAAAAGGTACTTCTTTAATGCTATGTGCTGACATGTTTTCATTATCATAAATAGCATCATTGCTATGGTTAAATCTCATATGCTCATATTTGGCAGTTGTCATATAGAGTGTGTCATCTTGAATGTTACCATCTACATAATAAAGGTTATAGTATCCATTATCAGGCATCCTAAAACTAACAGTTTTACAATCTCTGCCTCTTGATTGTTTGGCTTTAGTAACTTCTAAATTTGCATCAAGTAGAAATAGTTCTGAGCGTATATTACTAATACAGTTTAATCTTCCTGAGTTATTTATAAAGACTGGCCATACTTTTTTAGATGGAATTTCTCCACGTGAGCCACCATGTATATGTCCACCGTGACCGCCTTTACCTCTTCTTGCTGCAGGATTTTTATCCGTAAAGTATACGATATCAGTAGCTGAAACCTCTTTAGCCATTCTTTTTGCCGGAGTATCAAAGTCTTTCATAGCAATTTTGAGTGCTTCATCAAAATTTAAAACTTTACCTTTATTGCGTTTTGAGAATTTTATAGCATCTTTTTCATTGGTAAAAGCGTATTTGCTAACCTCACTCATTGTCGGTTTTTTCTTGCTTCCAACAACATAAAATGCACTCTTGGCATCAATGAACTTTAGACTTTTAACATCAACAACTTTCAAATCACTGAGAGGCATTTTTTTAAGGTTTTTCTCTTCTGCCAAACAGTGAATAGAACAGTACTGTCTAGTCGTGTCATTGAGATGTGCAGCGTGATTTGTTTTGTAGAATTTTACGAGATTCATTCCACATACAATACATGACCCTTTGTCTTTTCCTGACTGTAAAAGAGTAGCTTTGTCTTTTGAAACACTTTGGAACATCGCTCCAGCACCATGGCTTCCATGACCACCAGATGCTCTGCCATAAGTGTCTATAATATAACCTCTATACATATTAACGCTTAGAAAGAAGATAATTAAAGAAGCTGCAAAAGGGTAGGCAATAATTTTTCTCATCTTATCAGCATCTAGAAGCTTCATTCTTTTGTATAAAATTATTAAAGCCCAAATAATTGCAACCCATTTTAGTAAGTCAAATATATGTAACCAGCTATCGCCCCTTTGCGCTAAAGATGTTACATCTATATCAAATCCAAAACCGTGACCAAAGCCTTCTACAATTTGTTTGTATCCTCTCATGAAAAATGTTTCAAGTGAGTGAGCGATAGAGCCTAATATAAAGAGTGGAGCATATGAGTAACCAAGGTTATAAAAGACGTCTTTAAAATTTTTGTTTAGTATTTTAGCTGCTATAAACATACCAACTACAGCAGCAGAAACTGTAAATAATATAGCATAAAGAAACGCGAATAGTCCTATCGGGTCAATAGAACCAAAGCTGATGTATCCTTTAAAAAACTCAGCAGTTGTTGACCATATCATATCACCAGCAGCATTACTTCGCCCGATTCCATGGTGAAATGCCATTGTAATCGGAATAGAGGCTAAGATAAGAATATATGCCCAAACTTCAGCTTTTAGAGTTTGAAATTTTGAAAACAGTGAAAAAGATGGTTTTTTGTATTTAAAACTTACAGCTTCACATGCACTACTACAGTCCATACAAAGAGTACAGTCTGTCATAGAGTTTCTGCTATCAAATGTAAAAGGTTTTAAGTTGTATGGACAAGCGGTGGCACACTCAAATGTTTTACACTCATTACAAGCACTTTTATATGTTCCAAGCCATGTAAATGATAGTTTAGAGTAAGCACGGGTAAGTGTTCCAATAGGGCAGATATATTTACAGTAACTCATATCTCTGTATACAAAATAGACTACAAATGAGATAAGTGTCATTACTGTAAAAAGAGTAGCTGTTCCAAGAGGTGTTCTATAGAGACCAGGGAACATATAGTATATTCCCCACCAACCAAGTACAAGTAAAAATAGACCTATATATCTGTTTTGCATCCACTTGGGCATTTTCTTTTGTAGACCATATTTTGTAATGTATTTCCCCATAAATCCGTGAGGGCATATCCCACAAAATATTCGTCCAAATGTTGGAAGAGTAACTACCATAAATAGAGACCAGAATATTCCCCAAAATAGCGCATACGTGAAGGTGTTATCTTTACCGGTATGTGCGAAACCAAAGTATAGAGCATATAAAAATAGAGCTAAAACTACTATTTTTAGAGTTAGTAAAAATTTCTGATTTTTAAATAAAAAACCCATAATTGGTTTTGAATATATATCATTATTGTCACGTTTTATAAAATTTACCATTGTTTCCCTTTTTTAAAGTACCAAAATACCGTTTAAAACTAATACACCTACAACTATCAGAAGAAGTGCTGCTACTCTCTCTATCCAAAGTTTGTAGGATGAAAACTCAGAGATTAAGCCTCTGATCACTTTTGAGACTATGAAGCCGTAAAATATAATTGAAAATATAACTGCCCCTAATCCAAAGAATATTCCTACCCCTATTGCATGATAGATAGTGCTACTATTTACAGCTACTGCTAGCAGTGCTAATATGGGAGCACAAGGATTGATTGACATTGTTGCACCAATAGTAAAAAAACCAAGTTTATTGAGTTTTGGTTTCTTTAATAGTGATGTTGGTTGAGAACATGAACTTGCCGGTTTATAACTTTTGTATAGTAGATATAACCCCATACTAATAGTACTAACTCCAAGAATAACACTGAATAGAGTGTTGTCATCAAGTATCTGCTTTACCCATGCTGAACTTAAAAATGCAATAGCAGCTAAAAATGTATAACTAAAGATTCTTCCTAAACTAAAAGGCAATATAATTCCAAGAGCTTCTTTTGTACTGTTTGAATTACTGATAAGCAGAGGACTTAAAAATGGCATACATGAGAACATACATGCTGTTGCTCCATAAGAGAGTCCGATTATAAAGATTGAAGTAAAAACTGTAAATTCCATACTAACTTCTTCTTATGAGTCTTTTTTCGTGATGATTCCAAGATTTTTGAAATCTTTCTCTTTTAAAATATCTAGGAGAATAACAAAGGTATCAAACTTTGCTTCTTTATCACAGTTGATATGAACAGGCATATTCGCTTTATATTTTGAAAGTGCTACTTCTAAATCTTTTTCTAAAATAGTTTCTTTGTCAAATAGAATCTCGCCATTAGCTTTTATAGTTATAGTAAGATTCTTTTGATTATCCTGCTTTGCTGCACTCTCTGATTTTGGAAGATCAACAGGAATAATCCCCTTAGCCACAAAGGTCGCTGTGATTAGAACTATCACTAGAAGTACGAGCATAATATCTATAAAGGGAACTACATTTATAGTGTCAAATTTTTTAATTTGCATTATTCATCTTCTTTTGTGCTATATCCCAATGTGCTAGAAGGACTTCTATCTTTCTAGCTAGGTGGTTATAGAAGACGATAGAAGGAATAGCGACAATCAGACCCATAGCAGTTGCCTTTAGAGCAAGTGCCAAAGATGTCATAATCATTTTAGCATCAAGATCTGCGGACTGTCCCATAGAGTAAAAAGTGATAATAATCCCAAAGACAGTTCCAAGAAGCCCTATATATGGAGCATTGGAACCAAAGGTTGAGATGATGTTGATGTTATTTGTAAGAGCAATTTCAAGCTCCTCTTTTGTCTCAAAAGTTTTTACATCTACTCCTCTATAAAATAGAATTCGTTCAATCCAAAACCAAAAGGCCATGAAACTCATAACTCCAAGAAGTCCAATAACACCGTAGTCAACAATATCTTTTATTAGTTCTATGTTCATATTTTTACCTACTTATTATTAGAATTTAGCAGACAGTCCAGCTAAGAATGTTCTCCCAGGATTAACTGTTAAACCCATATCTCTTATATCATATAAATCATCTCCGTTTCTGTCACCAGTAACACGAGGCATCATATAGTACTGCTCATCAAAAACATTTTCAACTTTACCAAACATCTCTATATCAAAACTTGCTAGTGTTACGTTATATTTAGCTCTTAAATTAACAACTGCATAACCATCGACTTTTACTTCATTTAACTCATCTGCATATTGAGAAGACCTGTAGTTTATATCAGCTGTTAATAATACACTAGGTATTATCTTATAATTACCCTCTAAATAAACAGTATGCTTTGATGTTCTTGGAATAGTATTTCCAGTGAGGTCATGTGTACTAGTTGTATTATTTAGTACTAATTTATACTCATTAAATCTTGTATATTTTGAGTCTAAGTATGTATAGTTAAATACAAATGATAAATCTTTCGATCTATCACTGTTTAATCCAAGTTCTAAACCTCTATTTTGAATATCTGAATAATTTCCATATGTTATTGGAAATGCTGTTGTATTCGCATCAGCTGCATAATTACCACTATCTCTAGTAATTACATCATTTCTATCAAGTTGAAAGATTGAAACTTCATATGATATTAAATCAGTCTGTTGTCTAAAACCTATTTCAAAATTAAGTGTTTTTTCAGTGTCTATATTAGAATTGTTAGCATATGTGGCTCTACTACTTGAACTAATATCACCCGCAAATAGTTGTGAAATTGTTGGAACTCTAAAGCCAGTTGAAACACTTGCAAATATTATTTGTTTAGCAGCAAGGTTATATGTTAAACCAGCTCTATATGAGTTTTCATTATATATTTTATCCCAATTATCTGAGTTCATATTGTTTTTATAATCATAACTAATTTGATCATATCTTGCATTTAATGTAGCTACAAAATCTTTTGCTATTTGGTACTTAAACTCACCATAAATAGCATTTATATCCTCAGTAGAACTTGTATCACTTACTAATTCACCTATTTGATGACTGCCATCAACAACTCTATATTTAGTATTTCTATCTTCTTCATTTCTTGCAATATCTAAACCAAGCATTCCAGCTACTACTTGTCCACCAAGTCTATATTCTGATTTTAAACCTACTTGATCTGTATTAGCGTAAGCATCATATTTATGGTCATCCCTTGGATCGCCACGAACGCCACTAGTTGCAAAAGCACTAGTTCTATTTTTTGTTATATCTTCATATTTATATACTTGAGCCATTAAGTTTGAATCATTTTCAAAATCTTTTGAGTAAGTTAAAAATAGTTTTGTTAAGTCAATATCATAGTTAGTTGAATATCCAACTTCACCTTTACTCGTTGGATTTGTTTCAACATTGTTGGTATATACTCCTGAACTTTGTGTGGAATGGGTAATAGAACCAGTGTCATTCTCAAATCTAAGAGTTTTATCAGCACCAAGTGTAATATCACTACTATCATCTATATAGTATTGAAACTTACCATTAATTGATTTAGTGTAATAATCAGAATCTTCCCAATACCCATCAGCTGCTTTATAACTTGCTTGGATATTCGCTGCAAAATTTTCTGTACCCATGTTGTATGAAGCTAAATACTTTTGGTATCCATAACTACCTTGTTCTGTAGCAACAAAACCTTGATTTTTATTTTTAGGTCTTTTTGTTGTAATGATAATAGCACCTGCTAAAGCATCATTACCATATAGATAAGATGCACCACCCTTTAAAACTTTAATAGACTCTATATTATCAACATCAATATTTACAGCACCAGCTCTCTCTTGTACAGGTACACCATCAATAACTATGGCAACACCAGGCTGTTCACCCATATACATCTCAGTAGCCACACCCCTGATATGTATCTTGTTTGAATCACCTTCATTTTTTCTAACTGTTACACCGGGAAGTGTATTTAAAACATCAGCAATATTTTCTGCATGAAACTCTTCCACTTCAGCTCCACTCATAGTTGCTGTACTAGATATTTCAGTTGCTTTATTAGCAAATTTATCATCAATAGTAGATGACTCAACCTGTATCGTTCCTAAATCTGATGCTGCTGCATTTATGGCTAATGCACAGATTACAGACAGATAGATGTTCTTTTTCATTATAGTTCCCTTATTATTTTAAATTCTAATATGAAGTATAATAAGAAAGTGTTACATTTATGTTAATTTTATAGATTAAGAAAAATTTTATATTTGTTTGTGGAGTTTTGTGAAGTGAGAGGGTTTAGAAAGGCTTAGAGCCCTTCTATTAATTTAATAAGTTCTTCAGGTCTGTTTGAGTTTTTAATAGCATGGTCTTTTGTAATAGTTCTTTTTTGAAGTAGTTCAATTAGTTGTTGTGATTGTGTTGTCATATGTGTCTCTTGCTGATTTAACTGCATTTGAGAATAAATTTGGTGTACTTTATCTTCACGAATCTGATTCTGTACAGCTGGATTAGTGATAAGAATCTCTTGAGTAGCAACCTTACCGCCACCAATCTGTGGAATAAGAGTTTGAGATATAACAGCAACAAGTGAAGTTGCAAGTTGAGCTCTAACTTGAGCTTGTTCCTCACCGTCAAAAACATCAATAATACGGTTAATAGTACCAGGTGCAGAGTTGGTATGCAGAGTTCCAAAAACCAAGTGACCAGTTTCCGCCGCAGTTAGAGCAGCACCAATAGTTTCAGCATCTCTCATTTCCCCGATTAGGATAACATCTGGATCCTGTCTTAGTGCATATTTCAGTGCAGCAGAGAAAGAGGCTGTATTTGTACCAACATCACGTTGTGAAAATAGACATTTGATATTTGTATGAACAAACTCTACCGGATCTTCAACTGTAATGATATGACGATGCTCAGTCAAGTTAAGTTCATGAAGCATAGAAGCTAGAGTTGTTGACTTACCACTACCAGTTGGACCAGTTACAAGGATAAGACCTTTTTCTCTTTTAATAAGCTCTTTAAAGATAGGAGGGTTTCCATACTCATCAAGTGTAGGAATATCGATTGGAATCATACGAAAGGCACAACCAATTCCTCCAATTGTTCTATAATAGTTGGCACGGAAACGTCCAATATTTTTTAGTTCAAAAGAGAAATCAAGTTCATTATGCTCTTCAAACTCTTTCTTTAGCTTATCTTCGATGAGAGAGTATGCCATCTCTTCAATCTCTTTTGCATTAAGCTTAGGAAGATTAAGCGGTCTAAGCTCTTTATCTATCCTAATTTGAGGCTCACTACCAACAACAAGGTGCAAGTCAGAAGATTTAAAAGCCATAACACTTTTAAGTAATTTTTTAATATCTATCGTCTTTTTTGAAGCACCTTCTGGTGCAGTTGTCTGTTCACTCATAGAAAAACTCCTTTAAAATTTTCTTCATTAAAACCTACAATTATTTTCTTATTAAACTCCACAACAGGACGCTTTATAAGTAAATTTTCTTTGCAAAGCCACTCTTGTTGTGCGGCTTCATCGAGATTCATCGCTTTTAGTCTTAAATTTCTATATGTTGTACTTCTTGAGTTAAAAAGAGTTTTTATATCAATCTCTTTAAGCCAGAAAGAGACTCTATCACAAGAGACAGGGTCTGTTTTGAAATCGTGTAGTTCATATTCTAGGTTATGTTTCTTAAAAAATGAGAGTGCTTTTTTTACACTGTCACAGTTTTTAATTCCATAAACTTTTATCACTGAACTACTCTATGATTTTTGGCACTATAAAGAAATGATCACTACTTTGTGGAGCATTTTTTATAATATCATCATTTATATCTGTATCACAAGAAGGGCTATCTTCTCTAAGAGGTGTCGCCATGTCACTCATAGCAAAGTTATCATCAACTCCTGCAGTATCTAAATCGCTAAGGTTATCAACAAAGCTTACAATTTCAGACAACTGAGAGATAATTTCTTCTCTTTTATCATCACTTACTTTTAAAAATGATAATTTTTCTAATCTTGTTAATAGAGCATCATCTACTTGCATATATATGGTCCTAATAAATTATTTAGATGATTTTAGCATATGTTTGATGAAACTTTAACGAAATATGCGATATTATTTTGAACTTTTTGATAATAAGGATAATTTTTGAGTTTAAAAAATGATTTAGATATGGTGAAAGAGGAGTTAAACTCCGAAGAGAAGTTTTTTGAAAAAGCGGTTATTACAGAAAGATTTGTAAAAAAATATAAAAATTTAATGATAGCGTCAGTAATTGTTATAGTTATACTTGTAAGCGCAAATATAGCGTATGACATAAACAAACAAAATACAAAAGATGCAGCAAACGCAGCTCTTTTAGAACTTATGAGTGATCCTTCTAATGAAGCAGCACTTGCAAGATTAGCTTCACTAAGTCCAACACTTAGAGATGTTTGGGTTTATTCTCAAGCAGTTTCAAGCAGAGATAGTGCTGCTTTAGAGTCTGTAAAAAGTTCTAAAGATGTAATTATCGCAGATTTAGCATCGTATGAATTGGCTGTAGATTCTAAAGATGAAGCTACATTAGAGAGTTATGCATTAAAACAAAACTCAATATATAAGGATTTAGCACATATTCAAAGTGCTGTTTTATTAATTGAAAATGGTAACACTGCAGAGGCTCAAGAGAAATTATCTATGATTAGTATTGACTCTTCATTAGCACAAGTTGCTGCATCACTTATGCATTACGGAGTAAAGTAGAATTTTGAAAAACTATATTCTCTTGGCCTCGATTTTTGCACTACTTTTTAGTGCTTGTAGTACAAAAGAGGTTTATAAACCTATCTATTTAGATGCTGATTGGGAAAAATATGAAAATGCAGATGCTGAGATTATTGACAAAAGTTTAAATATAGCTCTTTTAGATAATTCAAAAGTATTAGTAAAAGATGATATTTTAGATGTAGCAATAGATGAGACTCACAGAGTGATATCTTATAGTGATGGCTGGGTTTTCACTTCTTCTATCGATGGAAATGCCTCTCTTATATCAGTAAATGACACTACAAGAGTAGAACATTTTGAACTCAAGAAAAGTATTGCTAGTGCTACTGTTAATGGTGATAATTTAGCTATTTTATTTGCAGATAATGAAATAGCTATCTATTCTATATCTTCAAAAAAAGCTATTTTTAAAGAGCAGGAATCAAAATCATTGGCAGTTGATGCAAGAATAGTAAATCCATATTTTATGAATGACTTAGTTCTTTTTTCTACACTTGATGGAAAAGTGATCATTGTAAATATTAAATTAAAAAAGAAATTAAGAACAGTTATTGTCTCTTCGGAAGACAACTTTAATAATATCATTTATTTTAATGTAATTGACAACAAAATTATAGCTGCAACAAGTTACAAAATACTCTCTTTAGCATCCAAAGAAATAAGAGCTAAATATGAGATTAGAAGTGTAGTTAATGATGATAAAGATATGTTTATCACAACTAAGCAGGGCGAAGTTATATCTCTAACTCCAGACCTACAGGTAAATGCAAAAATTAAGTTCCCTTTTGCTCACTTTCTTGGAATGATATCTCAAGGAGACAAGTTGTATATACTGGAAAAAGAGGGTTATATGATAGTTCTTGATAAAGATATGTATAACTACACTGTTCATGAAGTAGATCTTGAAGATGGCTTCGTTTTTGTAGCAGATAAACTCTTTTATGTTGCAGATGAGAAGATCTCAATAGAGTAATGTCTAAAGAGCTAGAAGCATTTTTAGAGTATATTAGTGTAACAAAAGCGCTAAGCCCTAAAAGTGTTGAAGCATATAAGAGTGATTTAACGTCTATCGAGACAAAGCTTGAAAAACCTCTCATAAAATTAGATTCTAAATCCCTTTTAAACTCACTCTCTTCATATTCTAATAAACGTACATTAAATCGAAAACTATCTTCAGTTAATGCCTTCTTTAATTTTTGTTACAAACAGCAGTTTAATCATGAACAGACAAAATTAAAATTATCCAAGATTCCTAAACTACTGCCAAAGTTTCTCTCATTTGATGAAATACAAAACTCTCTTAAACTTATAGATAGAACTTCTTGGATTGGTAAGCGAGATTATGCACTGATTTTGTTTTTATATGCAACTGGGACTAGGATAAGTGAGTGTTTAGAACTTGGACGTGAGGATATAGATGAAGAGTGGCTTCATGTGAGACATGCCAAGGGTGAAAAAGAGCGTATAGTTCCAATAGCGAGAGTTGCAATAAAAGCAATAGATGAGTATTTGAATGATTTCAAGTATGAAAAAGACTTCATCTGGGCAAATTACAAAGGTGATAAACTCAGTAGAATTTCTGCATATAAAATTACTCAAAAATATCTAGGTGTTTCTCCTCACGTACTTCGTCACTCCTATGCTACTTCACTTATTAGTGGTGGTGCAGATTTACGAGTTGTTCAAGAGCTCTTAGGTCACTCTTCTCTTCTTACAACACAGATATATACGCACATACAGAAACAGGATTTAAAAGAGACTGTAGAAGTTTGTCATCCTATGAGAACATATCATTAGAATTTTTGTATAATTTCAACATGAACAGTGTAAATAATTCTCCCTTGTCAATACCCTTTTTAAAATCACTATTTTTTACGCAAAATAAATGGCATCAGCATGGTGTTTTTCTTCATACGCTTAGAGTTACTTACTATATTTTAAAATATGGAGAGTTTAAACTCTTTGGGGCTGGTTTACTTCATGATATAGGTAAACCATTCACTGCGTTTAAGAAAGATGAAGAGGATATTGAGTTTAATGAGTATAGTTTTACAGACCATGAAGAAAAAAGCTATCAAATCATAAAAAATTGGTTTTTTATAAGTGAATATACTAAAAATATAGTTAGATATCACTACCTCATAAGAGATATAAAAAAATCTAAAAAAGAAGATTTAGAGCGATATGCTCAGAAACAGCTTATTTGGGACTCTTTAGATGAAGAGATAAAAGATGATTTGACTAGATTTTTAAAGTATGATGATCTGGGAAAAGGTAAAAAAAGACGAGATTAACAGAGGGTTTAACTCCTTTGTAACAATATCTATATATAATGTCAAAAATTGTCATAATTTTCTGGAGTCAGGTAATGTTGAAAAAATTACTACCTTTTTTTATTGTTGGAATGCTTATATCTATAATAGTTGTTATATTTATGTCTTTGGCCAAAAATCAGAATATGACTGTAATACATGAAGGTAATCTTGATAGGTTACCAATCGATATGCAACTAAATAAATACCAAGATAGTGACTGTGGCATGGTTATAGAAGATTTAGAGTATGCTTCTCAAGTAGTGTCGAGTGATGGTAAAACATGGTTTTTTCATGATCATGGCGGTTTTATTCATTGGTTAAAAGATAAAAGTTTTAAAGATGATGTTGTTATTTGGGTGATGGCTAAAGATACTCATAAGTGGATAAACGCAAAGAATGCTTACTACTCCTTAACAGATAAGACACCAATGGGTTATGGTTTTGGTGCTTATGAGAATAAATCTGATAATATGGTAGATTTTGATACAATGAGTCTTAAAATGTTAAGAGGAGAGACTATGAATAATCCTCAAATAAGAAAACAGTTACTAGGTAAATAGTGGAAACAGTAAATATTTTAACAATTATCTCTATTGCATTTCTTGGCTCTTTTGGTCACTGTATTGGTATGTGTGGTGGTATTGTTGTTGCGTATTCAACTATAAAAATTGACCCTAAAAGTTCAAAAGTTTCTCAAAGTATTGCACATCTTCTTTACTCTTTTGGAAGAGTCCTCACGTACACTGTTTTAGGTGCTATATTTGGAACTCTTGGTGGAGTGGCTCTTTTTAGTAACAATGCTAATGGTGGACTTCTTATCTTTGCAGGTATAGTTATGATACTTGCCGGATTATCACTCATGGGTAAGATTAAATTTTTAACGCTGATTGAGCACTCTTTTTCCTCTTCACCTCTTTATAAAAATGCTTTTAAAGCTGTTTTAAACTCAAAATCAAACCTTAGTTTTTTTGTTCTTGGTATGTTAAATGGATTACTGCCTTGTGGGTTTGTTTACTTCTTTGCTATTACAGCAGCAAGTACAGCAGATCCTTTTTATGGGGCTTTAGTGATGTTTATTTTTGGAATCAGTACGATTCCAGCAATGTTTGGTGTTGGATTTTTATCTTCACTTGCATCTGCTACAAGCTTTAGAAATATGATGATGAGCCTCTCTTCTGTTGCCGTAATTCTTTACGGCGCCTTTACTATCTATAATGGTTATGAGTATATTTCAAATCCTCAAAAAACCCTTAGAGATTGTCATTAAAAAGTGGATATAAAATGAATAATTTTTTTAAATATGGCGAGATTGTGGATGGTTATGATGTTCGTGTGATTAATGAGCGAGAGGCTAGAGCTGCTGCTGGAATACTCTTTGCCATAGGAATGTTGAGTTTAACAAATGCTGCGATGCTTGGTCATGTTGTAGTAACAAAATTTTTCATTAGTTTTTTTACTTTAGATTTTTTAATCAGAGTCATTAACCCTAGCTACTCTCCAAGTATGTTATTAGGACGTATTTTTGTGCAAAATCAAATACCTGAGTATGTCGGAGCAGCACAAAAAAGATTTGCATGGGGTTTAGGCTTGGCTCTTGCTATACCTATGTTTTATATGTTGGTAATTGATTTTCAGCCAAATCCAATCAAGGTATTTATCTGTATAGTATGTCTGCTTTTATTATTTTTTGAGTCAGCATTCTCTATCTGCTTTGGATGTAAAATTTACAATCTTGTGATGAGTTCTCGTGCTTCACATTGCCCTGGTGGTGTGTGTGAGATAGTGAAAAAAGATAAGATACAAACTTTTAATTCTGCACAAAAATTCATAGTTGTTTTGGTTACTTTAACTTTTTTCTCTGGTTTGTATGCCTATTTTACAAAAGTAGAAAGCAAGACCTTTCTTTCAAAAAAATTACATTCGGTGATGTTAAGTGATGAAGAAAAACAAGCACTTCAAGATGAAAAAACAGAAGAAGCCTTCCGTGCTTTTGATGAAGATGATGAGGATTATGAATAAGCATTGAACTCTATTAGTAAAGTATAATAAGAATAAAGTTATAATAAAACAAAAAAAGGCACAACTTTGAAAAGCTCAATTATAGATAGTATTAAATCACTCCCACCTCTTTCAAAAACAATTGCAGATATAAACAGAGTTTATGCAGATGAAGAGTCGGGTATCGCTGATTTGGCAAAGGTGATTGAGCCCGATCCTATGATTGTTGCCAACCTTTTAAAAGCTGCTAACTCGCCTCTGTACTCATTTGCACGTGAGATAAGAAATGTTGAGCAAGCAGTTAGTCTTTTTGGTATGAGTATGACTCGCTCTATCGCTTTAGGTAACTCCATTCGTAAGCTCTTAAATGTAGATATGAAGCCATACGGTGTGACAAGTGAAAAGTTTGCGGAGATTTCATCATATCAAGCAGCACTCATTCTTAACTGGTATAAAAAAATAGATAAACAAAAAGCAGAGAAACTTTACCTCGCTGCGTTTTTGCAAGAAACAGGTAAAATTCTTATTGCAAGCGATATAATTGAAGAAGATGAAGTGACACCTTTTTACTCAGAAGTAGAGACTACAGGTAATTTGGCAATGGTTGAGAAATCTTTTGTAGAGGTGAGTAGTTCAGAAGTTACTGCAAAAGTTTTTGAACACTGGGGCTTTGACGAAGAGTTTATAAATATGATTAAGTATGCAGATAATCCAGCAGCAGCTCCTGGGGAACTTCAAGAGTTTTCAACTGCACTCCATATTGTAAAAACTATTATTCCAATCAACAAACCATATTCTGAAC
>JAGGWO010000140.1 GCA_021157485.1 Sulfurimonas sp.
ATATAAAACAAAAATGGTGGGCATTACAAGACTCGAACTTGTGACATCTACCTTGTAAGGGTAGCGCTCTACCAACTGAGCTAAACGCCCAAATTGTCTCTTTTGAGTTTATACTGCGTCAATCGTTCATTCGGATACTTGGCGTATACCTCATTCACTCTTTCCTTGCCTAAACAAAAAATAGATTAATTTGAAAAAATTCAATCTAAAAAACAATGGCGCGGTGGACGAGATTCGAACTCGCGACCCTCTGCGTGACAGGCAGATATTCTAACCAGCTGAACTACCACCGCATAATGTTTTTTAGTTTAAAAAATGGTGTCCTGTGATGGATTCGAACCATCGGCCACATCATTAAAAGTGACGTGCTCTACCAGCTGAGCTAACAAGACATTTGCCTCTTATTGTTAAGAGGTCGAAATTATAGACAAATAGACTTTATATGTCAAGATATTTTCTCACAAATTTAGAAAAACATCTCTTTATCTATAAGAAGAAGCATTTTTATAGCATATAGTACACTTTGATGCTGTACATAGTTCCTATCGCCACTAAAATGAAGACGCTCTTCTTTGTTAAAATCTTTACTTCTAACGCCAATATATACAGTTCCTACTGGTTTATCTTGAGTTCCACCTGTATCACCTGCTATACCACTGATTGAAAGAGAGTAGTCAGAACCACTAACACTGAGTGCACCTTCACTCATCTCCCGTACAACTTCAAAACTAACAGCACCATTCTCTTGTAAAGCCTTATGATCAACAGCGAGCCAGTTCTCTTTTAGTGCGTTTGAGTATGTAACTAGTGAACCGTCAAGTATTTTTGATGCTCCATTGTTTTTAGTGAAGTAGTAACTAAGAAGTCCCCCACTACAACTCTCAGCAAAACTGATTTTTTTGTGAGCCTTTGATAGAGTCTCTATTATATGTTGCATAATATCTGATGCTGCTATAAGTTGATTTGGAAGCAACTGCTTAGCTGAGTGTATAAAGTTGGATATCTCACCATATTTATTACTAGATATGTTAACTTGTATCCACCCCTCTACCTCTTGAACTACATTTATCGAGACTTCATTTGTTTGAGCTATTGGAGAGAGTATTGCAATGATAGTCTCACGTGATTCTTCAAATACATGTATGGTGGCTTTTGAATTTTGATTTTCTAGTAAAATTTCAGGCATCTCTTGAGCTTCATCAATCTGCAAAACATTAGTAATAGAATTTTTATACTCTAAAAGGTAACTTCTATCTGTAAAAACTGTACATTTTTGTGGTAAAAGCATTCCATCTTGAAGTATTTGATTATCACTTGTGGCTGTGCATATAAGTTTACCAATAGTTGAAAAGTTCTGTTTTGTAGTTATTACTATAATATTATCGTAAGAGTTCAGCTCCTCTTCTAGATATAAAAACATAGAGTTATCACCCTCTTTAAGATAGGTAACAGAGTCAATAAAGTCAGTTTTTTGTTCTATTTTTCTAAGTACATAATCTCTTAAAGATGAGTTATATACAAATTTGTTACCAATGAAGATAAGATGCAGTTTCATAGTATATATAGCCCTCATGAACGAATTTATTTTCGCTTATTATATCACTATATACTTATTAAAAGAAGTTTTTAAATGATAAAGAGATATAATCCAAAACTTTTTATACAATATGTAGAGGCAAAAATGGATTACAAAGACACACTACTTTTACCAACAACTTCTTTCGCAATGCGCGGAAACTTAATAAACAATGAACCTAAACGCTATGCGCAATGGGATAAAACAAAAGTTTATGAGAAAATGAAAGCTAATCGTAAAGATGCTCCTAGCTTTACACTTCATGATGGACCTCCATATGCAAATGGTCACATTCATATCGGTCACGCACTAAACAAAGTTTTAAAAGATATTATCGTTAAACATAACTATTTTGATGGTAAATCTGTGCGTTTCACTCCAGGTTGGGATTGTCATGGTCTTCCAATCGAGCAACAAGTTGAGAAAAAACTTGGTGGAAAAAAGAAAAAAGAGCTTTTAGAAGTTGCAAAAATAAGAGAGCTTTGTCGTGCTCACGCTGCTAAATTTGTAGATATCCAAAAAGAAGAGTTCAAAACTCTTGGTATTTTAGCTGACTGGGAAAATCCTTATGTCACTATGGATTATAAATTTGAGGCAAATATCTACCGTACACTCTGTGGTGTTGCTAAAAAAGGTCTTTTGATTGAACGTTCTAAACCTGTTTACTGGTCATGGGCTGAAAGAACTGCGTTAGCTGAAGCTGAAGTTGAGTATGAAGACAAAGAGTCTCACTCAATCTATGTTGCGTTTGAGTTAAGCGCTGAAGCAAAAGCTGCAGCTGACTTAGCTGGTAAAAAAGCTGCTTTAGTTATCTGGACAACGACACCTTGGACTCTTCCTGCAAACAGTGGTATCTCTCTTCACCCTGAGGAAAAATATGTTCTTACGACTGATGGTTATATTGTAGCAAAAGCTCTTTTTGAGTCTCTGTTAGAATCAGGTATCGTAAAAGGCGAGATTGCACAAGAAGTAAACACTAAAGCACTTGAAAATCAAGTTGCAATCAATCCACTTAATGGCAGAACTTCAAAAGTTGTTTTAGGTGACCACGTTCTTATGGATAGTGGTACAGGTGGTGTTCACACAGCTCCTGGGCATGGTGAAGATGATTACCGTGTTGGGCTAAAGTATGACCTAGAAGTCATTATGCCTGTTGATGAGACTGGATGTTTTGATGAGACTGTAGTTAAAGATAAACTTCTTCCTAATCCTGAGGAATTTGTAGGTAAACTAATCTTTAAATGTAATGACAGAATCTTAGAACTTTTAGGTGATGCTCTACTTCAAGAATCTAAGTTCATTCACTCATATCCACACTGTTGGAGAAGTCATACTCCACTTATCTTTAGAGCAACTAGACAGTGGTTTATCTCTGTAGATGAAAAACCCCAAGGTGAAGATAAAACTCTTAGAAATATCGCTTTAGATGAGATAGAAAAAACTCTTTTTGTGCCAGAAACTGGAAGAAATCGACTTAAATCAATGGTTGAGAATCGTCCAGACTGGTGTATCTCACGTCAACGTGACTGGGGTGTTCCTATTGCGTTTTTCAGAGTAAAAGAGACAGGTGAAGTTATCTTTGATGAAAAAGTTCTAAACTATATTGCAATGATTTTTGAGATGCAAGGTAGTGATGCTTGGTACTCTATGCCCATAGAAAACCTTCTTTATCCAGGTGCTGGTTATAAAGCAGATGAAGTAGAAAAAGTAACTGACATCCTAGACGTTTGGTTTGACTCTGGTTCAACTTGGAACTCTGTACTTAAATCTCGTAACTATGACGCTGGTAAATATCAAGCTGATCTATATGTAGAGGGAAGTGACCAACATCGTGGTTGGTTCCAATCATCTCTATTTTTATCATGTGCTGTTGAGCATAAAGCACCATATAAAGGTGTTTTAACTCATGGATTTACAGTTGATGACAAGGGCGAAAAGATGTCTAAGTCAAAAGGTAATGTTATCGCTCCAGAGAAAGTTATAAAAGAGTACGGAAGTGAGATACTGCGTTTATGGGTAGCTTCATCTGATTATCAAGGTGACCTAAAAATTTCTCAAGGAATCTTAAAACAGATCTCTGAGAACTACCGTAAACTAAGAAATACTTTTAGAATTATGCTTGCAAATATTAATGATTTAGAGACTCTAACTCCTTATGAAGAGATGGGTGAGTTAGATAAGTGGATTTTAGATGTTTCTGCAAATGTGCTTGGTGATGTTCATAAATCATTTAGTGAATACAACTTTGTTAATGGTATGAGTACACTTAACAACTTCATTGCGAACGAATTAAGTGGTATGTATATCGATATGACTAAAGACTCACTTTACTGTAATGCTAAAAATGATCCAAGAAGAATGGCATCTCAAAGTGCGATGGCTATCATTACAAAATCACTTCTTCTTCTAATGGCTCCAATTTTAACTTATACAGCAGATGAGATTATTGAGCACGCTCCTGCGATTGTTAAAGGTGATGCAGAGTCTATTTTTGATTTAACTTACAGTGGAATCACTACTGGTGAATCAAACTTTAACGCAGAATATATGACTAAAGCACGTGAGGGCTTCGGTTCTGTTGTTGATGGACTTAAGAAAGAGAAAATCATCAAAAATACTTTAGAGTTAATTATCTCTACAGAGTCTACTATTGCACTAGCTCTTGATTCTGTAGATGCTGAAGATTGGTTTGTTGTATCTTCTGTGTCAAATTCAGTGCAAAATGAAGCCTTAGGTTCATTTGAAGTTGATGGAGACAAGTTTGTTATTGCTAAGGCTCATGCACATAAATGTCCTAGATGTTGGAAGTACCAAGCCAGCGAAGAAGACTCTATATGTAGTAGATGCGAAAGCGTAGTAAATGCCTAATTTCGCAGAGCCAGTTTCACTTACATTTATCGGAGTTAGTATAGCTCTTATATTTGTTGTGGTTGCTATTGGTATATTTGCAGTTAAAAAATTCAAATAAGGAAACTCAGTGATTACATTAAAAGAAGCCCTAACATTATCAAAAGAAGAACTAGATAAATTTAAAGAAGAATTAAAAACTAAAATAGAAGCTAGACCTGAATTAAATGCTTACATAGATGTAAACAATGTTGGTGATGGTGTTCCTATCGCTATTAAAGACAATATTCAAGTAAAAGATTGGGCTGTAACATCAGGCTCTAACATTTTACAAGGTTATATCGCTCCTTACAATGCAACTGTAATTAATAAACTGCGAGATGCAGGACTAAGTCCATTTGGTAGAGTAAATATGGATGAGTTTGCAATGGGTTCAACAACTGAGTCTAGCTTTTATGGTAAGACTCAAAATCCTCATAATGCTGACTGCGTTCCTGGTGGTAGTTCTGGTGGTAGTGCCGCCGCTGTTGGTGCTGGTCTTGCAATCGCCGCTCTAGGAAGTGATACTGGTGGAAGTATCCGTCAACCTGCTGCGTTTTGTGGAATAGTAGGAATGAAACCAACTTACGGTCGTGTATCTCGTTATGGTCTTGGTGCTTATGCATCATCATTAGACCAAATAGGACCAATGACTCAAAATGTTGAAGATGCCGCAATTTTGTATGATATTATCAGTGGTTCAGATGAAAAAGACTCTACAAACGCAAAGATGGATGATAAAGTTACTCCTAATCTAAACACAGATAGAAAACTTACAATCGCTGTACTTCCTAAATATATAGAAAACGCAAGTCAAGATGTTAAAGATGCTTATGCTAAGGCTATAGATGCTTTAAAAGCCGCTGGACATACTATTATAGAAAAAGAGATGATGGATG
>JAGGWO010000144.1 GCA_021157485.1 Sulfurimonas sp.
GAAACTATATGCATAACGTGAGAGAAGCGTTCTATATGCATCATATCTTCAACTTTTACAGTTCCAGTTTTTGCAACACGACCAATATCATTACGACCTAAGTCTATAAGCATCAGATGTTCAGCTAACTCTTTTTTATCTGCCAATAGGTCAAGTTCGAGCTCTTTGTCTTGTTCTTTTGTCTTACCGCGTTTACGAGTTCCGGCAATTGGACGAAGAAGAAGTTCACCCTCTGTAAGTCTAATCATGACTTCTGGAGAAGAACCAACTATACTAAAATCTTCATACTCCATTAAAAACATATATGGAGAGGGGTTCTTACTTCTTAGAATTCTATAGAAACTAAAAGGGTCAACTTTGATATTTCTTGTAAAACGATTTGTCATAAGGATTTGAAAAACATCACCACTTTTGATCATCTCTTTAGATTTATCAATCATTTCAAAGAACTTCTCTTTAGAGTGCGCAAAGCTACCTTTATCATCTCCAATATTATAAACTCTATGCTTGTAAGTATATGAGCCTTTGAGATCATCATGAACTTTGTTAAACTCTTCTTGATACTCTTTGAGTGTAGAGATAAGAGTGATTTTATTATTTTTATGAGAGTAGACTAAAACCATTTTTGGTAAAATCAAATCTAAATCAGGAGTGTTTAATTCATCCTCTAAATTATCCATGCTAGAACCAAGTTTAGGCTCAAATACTTTTACCATATCGTAGCCGATATAACCTATGAAACCATCTACATAACCTACATTTAACTCGCTTGTAGCTTTTTTATATTCAGTTGTATCTATATCTTTATAACACTGCTTTAAAAATGTAAAAGGATTGACTTCTTTAATATGCTTCATGCCACTGTCATCAGTATAAATTGTTTTATTATTCATATACTGAAGTCTCTCACGTGCTCCAATAACAATGATACTATAGTTACCTTCGGATTGTCCAGCACTCTCAAAAAGGTAAGTTATCTCACCTTTAAAAAGAGTTTTGAGTTTTGAATAAACTGAAATAGGTGCAAGTTGGTCTAGTGTAAATTGTTTGGAGTATATCAAAGTGAACCTTGTGCGTTTATAGTTTAACTAAGAAAGCGCCTGGCTCAACTTTCGCACGAATAACTCTTCTCGCATCTTTTGCTGCTTTAGATGTGCTAAATGGTCCAACTAAAACTTTGTTAAATGTTTTTGAGTTTTTAGTAACTTTATGGAATTTATAATCAAAACCTAAATTAGTAATAGATTTTAAGAATTTTTTATTTGGCTCATATTTTGAAAAAGAACCAACTTGAATATAGTATGCTATACCTGATGTGCTTTTTACAACTGGTACTGCTATTTTTTTAGCTACTGGTTTTTTAGGAGCTATTTTTTTTACAGGTTTAGGAGCTACAACAATAACTTCTTCTTGCATACTCTCTTCTTTTAGCTTTTGAGCGATTGCATCTAAGTTTGCATCAGAATTACTCTCTTCTTCAATCACTTCAACTTCTTCAAAAAGAGGCTCATCAGCATCTTCTTCAATTACTTGAGCTTGTGGTTCTGGTGGTAAGGCAGCTTGAGGAAGATTGTCAGTTCCATTTGAGCTTAGTGAATTCATAAGCATAACTACGATTATTAAAATAACACCAAGTGTTGCTACAGCTAGTATAATTTTTTTGTTAGAGTTAGCTGAGCCGCCCTTATTTAGTATAATATCGTTAAGTTCATTTTTATCATTCATAATATTCCCTCAAATTTTATTTTGTCTATGATACCTAAAATAGGTAAAAAGTTACATGTGCTTTGACCAAGAAGCTCCACGCTCTTTCGCGTAAACATCATATGGTAGCGTTAGGATATTGTATTCGTCCGGCATATCTGCGTTTGGAAACATTCTCCACTGTTTTGGCTGTTTTGCAGCCAGTTTCATACTTATCATTTTACCAAGCTGTATAGCCTCTTGCAGAGTTGTATGACCTTTATGTATATAAACATGAAGATGGCCTTCTGTTTTAGTCTTATACGCTGTAAAATTGATGTATCCCTCTTCACGAAGCAATAGTTGTGCCTTATGATAAAAACGTTCAGGGTCTCTACCATTGTAATCGATTACTATATTTTCAACTTTACCATGAGAGTTTACAATAGAGTGAGCGACAGTTATCTCACCCTTAATATGTTTGTTTATTATTGACTGATTCAATGGTGCGTTTATCTTCTGGAACTTATTATAAAAAGTACGACCTTTAAAAACAAGTTTATCTACTACTGTATCTTTCTTTTCCCAGTAGTGGTCACTCACCATTTTTATAAGTTTAAGATCCATTGCAGTCATATTAATAATACCTTTTAGTAAGTTGGTTGGTTATAGATTACAAAGTTTTGAGCTAAAGCTTTTAGTTCTTCTTTGATAGTAGCTTGCAGTTCAGTGTTATTGATATCATCTAAAACATCAGCCATCTTGTTAGCAATTAGTTCAAACTCTTTTTCTTTCATACCACGAGAAGTAAGAGCAGGAGAACCAACGCGAATACCTGAGGTTACAAATGGACTTCTTGTTTCTCCAGGAACAGTATTTTTGTTGATAGTAATACCTGCGTTTCCTAAAGCTGCATCTGCATCTTTACCAGAAATCTCACGTCCTACAAAAGATACAAGTATTAAGTGGTTATCAGTTCCACCAGAAACTACATCGTAACCACGTTTCATCATTACTTCACCAAGAACTTTAGCATTTGCTTTTACTTGCGCAGCATAATCTTTCCATTCAGGTGAAAGATTGTACTTGAAACCAACAGCTTTTGCAGCGATAACGTGAACAAGTGGTCCACCTTGAAGTGCTGGGAAGATTGCAGAGTTCATTTTCTTAGCAATATCTTCATCGTTAGTCATAATCATACCACCACGAGGTCCTGCAAGAGTTTTATGTGTAGTTGTTGTTACAACATCAGCATAAGGGAATGGGCTAGGGTGCTCACCAGCACACACAAGACCAGCGATATGTGCAATGTCAGCAAATAAAATTGCTCCAACCGCATCCGCAATTTCACGGAATTTTTTGAAGTCGATTTCACGAGCATATGCAGAAGCACCACATATTATAATCTTTGGTTTAACAATCTGAGCAATATCCATAACTCTTTCATAGTTGATGCGACCATCAAGCTCAACACCATAAGTAAATGCGTGATAGTTTTTACCAGAAAAACTCGGTTTAGAACCATGCGTTAAGTGACCACCGTGACTTAAATCCATACCTAGTATTTTATCACCGGCTTTGATTAGACCAGCATATACAGCACCATTTGCTTGAGAACCTGAATGAGGTTGAACATTTGCATAGTTACATCCAAAAAGCTCACAAGCTCTGTCAATTGCTAACTGCTCAACAGCATCAGCATATTCACAACCACCATAGTAGCGTTTACCAGGATAACCCTCAGCATACTTGTTTGTAAATACTGAACCCATTGCTTCCATAACTGCTGGAAGTGTAAAGTTTTCAGATGCAATCATCTCTAAATGGTCAGTTTGACGCTCTAACTCTTTTTCACATAAATCGAATATTTCGCTATCGTACTCTTTTAAAAAACTCATAGTATAAAATTCCTCTTATAGTTAATAATATGGCGATTATACTCAATCATTCATAATAAATGACTGAATAATACCTCTTATCTTTTTTCAGATGAACTATTTAAGTTCATCTCTAACAATTTTTACTGCCTCAACCATGTTTTTCAAACTTGGTTTAACTTCATCCCATTTTCTTGTTTTAAGACCACAGTCAGGGTTTATCCAGAGTTGCTCTTTTGGTAAAACTTCTAGTAAAAGTCTTATTTGCGTAACTATTTCATCAACTGTTGGAATACGGGGAGAATGAATGTCATAAACGCCAGGTCCGACCTCTTGTTTATAACCAACTTCTTTAAAAATGTGAAGAAGTTCATTTCCACTTCTGGCAGTTTCTATCGAAATCACATCTGCATCCATAGCTTCAATAGTCCTAATTATGTCATTAAATTCACTATAGCACATATGAGTATGAATTTGAGTCTCTTGAAATGCAGTTGATACTGAGAGTTTAAAATCTCTAACAGCCCACTCTTCATACTCTTTAATTTTTTGGGTTCTTAGTGGATAGCCCTCTTTAAACGCTGCTTCATCAACCTGTATGATTTTAATACCTGCGTTTTGTAAATCATCTATCTCGTCACTAATTGCAAGAGCAATTTGTTGTGAAACTTCACTTCTTGGCTTATCATCTCTAACAAATGACCAGTTTAGTATCGTAACTGGACCTGTTAACATTCCTTTCATTATTTTGTCCGTTTTACTTTGTGCGTAAGTAATCCACTCTATTGTCATAGGTTTTGGACGGGAAA
>JAGGWO010000003.1 GCA_021157485.1 Sulfurimonas sp.
TTAAAACTTTGCATAATCAACCCCTTTAAACAATTATATCACTTTAAGATTATGAAATTTATAAATAACTAAGCCACCAATCTTTTCGTCTTGCTTTTAACTGGGCAAACCAGCGGGATGGATAGTAAAGCAAAACCACAACACCTATCCATGCTACATAAGTTGGTAAAAGTTCAAATCCGCAACTGTATCCTTGCGGAGTTGGCGCCAACTCTGCCCTGAACAACCAACTTGCATCTCCAAAAGCATATAGAGCTAATCCTACACCTGCGACATGCAAAATAGGTATATGTAAAATATAAAAGAAAAATGGAACCTGACCAACATCTCTAAGTGGATGTGACCACTTGCCAAGTTCTCTATCTAGCAGACTCATAAGAATCATAGCGATACCCAAAAATATAAATAGAAAAATCAGTGATGGTGGATATTTTGTAAAGTCTAAAAAACTTATTATGGAGAGTTCAAGCGTTGTTTGTATACTCCACACTGCACTATCTCCATAAATATTCCAATATCTCAAAATAAGACCAAAAACTACAAAAGCTAATCCAGTAAATAAAAATATCTGCTTACGCTGAACTCTAGGCATTTTTGTTATAGGACCAAAAAGATAGCCTAAAGCCATAACACCAATCCAAGGAATAGATGGGTAAATAACACGAAGTTCTATAGAGTCTACATAAATAGAACCTCGAACATGTAAAATTTGCCAAATCCAAGCAAATGAACCAAAACTCTCCGCACGAACTCCATCAAAAAAGTTGTGTCCTAAAATCATACTTATAGCGATAAACGCAATAAGCCACTTTGGGAGATATATCAAACCGGCCATGGCAATCATACAGATACCAATGACAAACAGAACTCCGATTTTTGGCTGATATACAAAGTCAGATGAGAAACTCCAGAAAAACCCAACAATAGTAAGTTCTAAAAAGATAAGCCAAAGTCCACGAGTAAATGCAAGAGTTGCCAACTCAAATTTACTACGACGACCTGAGGCAAAAAAGAGTCCTATCCCAGCTAAAAATATAAATGTAGGCGCTGCAAAGTGTGTAATCCAACGCGTTAAAAATACTTCCATATTTGTTACGTCAAGATTAGTTGGAGCGCTCAATACAAAGCCAAGTGCAAAAAAATCTCTTGCATGGTCAAGGGCCATGATTACCATAGTGAGTCCACGCAACATATCCAGTGCTTCAAAACGCTCTTTTTTAACTACCTGTGTTTCTGCCATAAATTTCCTTTAGTTTATTCTAGCAAATTAGATATAATTGCGCCATGATTCAATTAACAAATATCTCAAAAAACTTTGCAAAACAAGAACTTTTTAATAATCTTAGCTTCAAACTAAACGCAGGTACCCGTGTCGGTTTAGTTGGGAGAAACGGAAGTGGAAAATCTACTCTTTTCAAACTTATACTAGGTGAGGAAACAGCCGATAGTGGTGATGTAATCATCCCTAAAAATTATAAAATTGGTACACTTAAACAGCATCTCACTTTTAGTGAATCAACGCTACGTGAGGAAGCAGCTCTTGCCTTAGAGGATGAGATGAAATATGATGTTTATAGAGTAGAAAAGATTCTTTTTGGTCTTGGTTTCACACAAGATGATTTAGACAAAGACCCGCTCTCTTTTTCGGGTGGATATCAAATCCGTATTAACCTTGCTAAACTTCTTGTAACTGAACCAAATCTACTTCTTTTAGATGAACCTACCAACTACCTTGATATTGTTTCGCTTCGCTGGTTGACAAACTTTTTGAGAGCCTTTGATGGCGAACTGATTCTTATCACTCACAACCGTGACTTTATGGATAGTGTTTGTACTCACACAATGGGTTTAGTTAGAAAAAAAATAGAGATTATCCCTGGTGATACTCACAAATTTTACGAGCAACTATCTGCAAATGATGAGCTCTATGGTAAGCAAAAAATTGCACAAGATAAAAAAGTAAAAGAGCTTGAAGAGTTCATCGCTAAAAATAAAGCCCGTGCTTCAACTGCTGCTCTTGCTCAGTCAAAAGTTAAACAGTTAGAGAAGATGGAGTTAATGGAAGATTTAGCATTTGACAATACTTTAGCCTTTGATTTTAACTTCAAAGAGACACCTGCAAAAATCATGCTTGAAGTTGATGATCTAAGCTTTGGTTATACTCCTGAGAATATACTTTTTAAAGATATCTCTTTTAACATTAAACGCGGTGAGTGCCTTGGAATTATTGGTAAAAACGGTAAGGGTAAATCAACCCTGCTTAACACTTTAGCTGGTGAGTTAAAACAGTTAAGTGGTACTATTAGTTCCCATCCCTCAGTAGAGTTTGCTCACTTTGGACAGACAAATATAGCACGTCTTCATCCAAACGCAACCGTAACAGATGAGATACACTCTGCAAATACAAAGCTATCAACTCAGGTAATTCGCAGTATTTGTGGAGCGATGATGTTTAGCGGAGATTCTGCTGATAAAAAAGTTTCTCTGCTCTCAGGTGGAGAGAAATCCCGTGTTATGCTTGGTCAAATTTTAGCAAGACAAGTCAACTTACTATTTCTCGATGAGCCTACCAATCACCTCGATATGGACTCTATCGAAGCACTAACAAACGCAATACAAACGTTTGAAGGTGCTGTTATAATTGTTACTCACTCCGAGGAGCTACTTCGCCGCGTTTGTGACAGGCTTATTATCTTTGCTAAAGATGGCGCAGAGTACTTTGATGGTGGGTATGACCTGTTTTTAGAAAAAATCGGATGGGATGAAGAAGAGCAAGAGGAGAGAGTGAAATCTGCTCCTAAATCTAATAATAAAGAGAATAAAAAACTTAAAGCTGAATTGGTACGTGAACGCAACAAACTCACTTCTCCCCTAAAGAAAAAAGTGCAAAAGCTAGAAAACGCAATCATGAAACTTGAAGAA
>JAGGWO010000021.1 GCA_021157485.1 Sulfurimonas sp.
AAAGATGAAGATGCTCTTCAGCTGCGTTTAGGTTATATCTATTCAGATAAAGAGTGGGTATCAAAAACTTTTCTTTCTTCTCAAGAGTTTATACCTGGACCATACTTGGTTCTAGATACGAGCAGTGAGCTAAAATCTGAAACTTATAAATCAATCATTCAAGAAACTAGTTATCAAACAGAAAAAACAATCTCTAAAATAATACTTGCTTATGGTCTTTATGAAAATATGCCTATTATGGTTCCAATTAACCCAGTTCAATTAGAACCACAAAGCAGTAGTAGAGAAGTTAAATCATTAAATGCAGCCTTAGAGTTTACACTTCACTTTAATACAAAAGACAAACTTGAACTACAAGCCAACTACTTCAATCTGGAATCTCCTTACAATGGAGAAGAAATAATACACTATAACTATCTTCTTAGGATGCTAAATACAATATCTAAATTTGATATATATAATGAACTTATTATAAATGATAATTTTACCGATGTAAAAACTGGATACAACTACTCTTTGGGTGTGAAATATGAAGTAAATAAAGATTTTCATATTAATCTCAAGGGAGATAATATCTTTGACTCTGGTCTTGAATGGGATTATAAAACTCCTACAATGACCAATCCTCAAGATACTCTAGTTATTCCTGTCATCGAGCAACGTTTTATGTTAGGGATGGAGTATCTTTTTTGATTAAATTACTACTCGTACTTTTTTTAGTAACTAGCATTTATGCAAGTGACAGTAAAAAAGCTTCGGGCATTTTCAATCTTATTGTTAAAGAGATTACAAAAAAAGAAAATTCTAGCGTATATCTTCATAAAGGCATTGAATCTATTGAGAAATATCCAGGCAATCTAAAAATTGTAACTGAGTGTAAAGATGCTGATATAATAATTCTCTCCACAACAAGAGATATTCCAAAAGAGTGTAATAAAAAACTTCTTTTTGGTTCTAGATACTCTCATTTAAAAAACCCAAATGTAATTGGTGCATTTTTCTGGCAAAAAGGACGTCCTAATATTCTTTTTTATCAAAAGCGCTTAAATACACATCACATTAAACTTAATTCGAGTTTTAATAGATATATTGAAGAGTAAATATAGCCTGTTTTATTATATTAATATACATTTAAGAGCTAAAACAATATCATTAATACATGAAACTGCTTATATTAATGCTTATGTTGTTCTCTATCACAAATGCTCAGGAAATTGACTCTCTTTTAAATGAGTATGAAACAGATTCTGAACTCTCTAATAAAACAAAAGATGAGAGTGCGGGTAACTTAATAGTTTATACTCGTGATGACTTAGAGAGAATGCAAGCGGAATCTCTACAAGATGTTCTAAAATCACTTAGATTGTTTGCATATACTGAAAATAGAATGGGGCAGCCTGACATTTTAAATCAAGATCCTATGATTTACTACTCTAGCAGTATACGAGTTTACCTTGATGAAACCGAACTATTAACTGCAATGACAGGAAGTGGTTTAATTCTTTTTGGAAATATGGAACTAGATTTCATTGACCACATCGAAGTTTATCAAGGTTTTCCCTCTTTTGATTTTGGGATTGAACCAGCTACTGTAGTAATCCGTCTATACTCCAAAACTGCTGAGCATGACGAAGGTGGACGAGTTAAAGCAACACTAGCCACAAATGGAAAAAATAAACAAAATGTTTACTATACAAATATAGAAGATGGTGTATCATACTTTATCTATGCCAACAGGACTGATGATATCAAAGACACTTATGAACATCAAGGTCAAACTCTAAGACGTGATACTAAAACTAACCGTTTTTATGGTTCTGTAGGAGTAGAAAATCATACTTTTAATTTTCATGTTATGAAGAGTGACGGTGATGCGTTTATGGGTGCCTATATAGGAAATATTCCAGAAAATACTTTTAAAAAGAATATGTTTGTCAACTTGTCAACAAGTTCAAAATTCATGGATGATACACTTGCCTTAAATTTTTCGTATATTAAAACAAAAAATAAAGTTTCTTATGCGTATGATGCAGGGAAAGCTCCATATTTTCTTCCCGGTACAACTTCATACCTACAAGAACAAGAAGAAAGTTCGTTTACAGCCTCACTTAAAAAAGAGTGGAAACTAGATACTCATACAGTTTCGGTTGGCACACAATACAGATATAAAGACTTTGATATGGATAATATTGAAATTAATAGTCTTGTGATACCTACAAATCAAGCTTATGATCGAGAAGACATTTATTCACTTTTTATACAAGACTTAATCTCTTTAAATGAAAACAACCTAGTTACTTTATCGGTTATGGATCAAGAGTATATACGTAACAATAATATGAAAAACCAAAATACTCTTCAGTTGAGACTTGGCTATATTTATACAAATAGAGAGTGGGTTTCTAAGACATTTATCTCTTCTCAGCAATTTGCTACTGAGCCATATATGGCAATGCAAAATCCAGATCTTGAAGAACAGACTTATACATCAATATTACAAGAGGTAAGCTATCAGACTTCTCAAACACTTTCTAAAGTAATACTTGGGTATGGAATAAATGATAAAATGATTGTTGACGATGGTTCAGGAGTTAGGAATAGCGATATCACATCTGCTCTACATCTTATTATCGCAGAATTCACACTGCATTTTAGTCAAAAAGATAAACTTGAACTTCAAGCGAATTATTGGTCTTTCGAGTCACCTTTAGAAGGTGGCGATGATACAGAGCACCACAGTTATGTTGCTCGAATGTTAAATAGCGTATCAGACTTTGATATATTTAACGAATTAGTTGTTCATCAAGGTTACTCAAATACGGATACAGGATATGATTATAGTGCCGGTGTTAAATATCAGGTCAATAAAGATTTTCATATAAATATAAAAGGTGAAAACATTTTTGACACTGGTCTAGAAGCAGATTACATGAACCAAGTCATTCCATATAGCTCGAGTAATGACTCCGTTTATGTTCCAGTTACTGAAAGACGATTTACACTTGGAATGGAGTATCTATTTTGATTAAACTGCTACTCATTCTTTTTCTTATCACTACTACTTGGGCAAGCGATGACAAGAAAGCTTCTAGTATTTTTAATCTAATTGCTAAAAATATAACAGAGAAATCTTCTCCTAACGTTTATCTTCACAAAGGTAATAGTTCTTTAGAGAAATACCCTGGTAATTTAAATATCACCACAGAGTGTGCTAAAGCAGATTTAGTCATCCTCTCAACTACAAAAGATATCCCCAAAGAGTGTTTAGAAAAGATACTCTTTGGAACACGATACTCTCACCTAAAAAACAAAGATGTAGTTGGTTCATTTTTTTGGCAAAAAGGGCGTCCAAACATCCTTTTTTATAAACAAAGACTAGAAGAACATAAAATAAAACTAGATTCTAGCTTTGATAGATACATCGAGAACTAAATGAATAGATCTTTTAAAATGAGTAGAAATTTTATTATTTTTGTAATCATATTACCGCTAATGACACTTTTATCAATTTATATTTATAGCGAATATGTTAAAACAAAAGAGACTATTTTTAACATTATTCAAGAGCATCTTATTAATGAAAAGGTGACTCTGCTAGAGAATTATTCCAATGATTTAGATCAAAACTTTGGAAATAACATTCAAGAAGTTTTACATAATAATCCGGACTTACATAAACATTTTGAGAGGGAATTATCTCTGCTTAAAGGTGCTGAAATAAAATATCTTTATCTCTTATATAAAGATAAAGAGAAAAAATATCGTTACCTACTTGATACAACTCAAAATATTGATGACAAAGCTGTCTTTAACCAAAAGTTTGACCCACAAACTGATATCTGGGATAAATCTTACAGTACAAAAAAGTTTCAAATTGCAAAACAACAAGATTTACAAACTCTCTGGATTACCATTGCTTATCCAGTAGTTACAAATGGTAAAGTTATAGCAGTTCTGGGAGCAGACTTTACTTATGATGTTTATGACAAAATAATGGCTACATTAGTACCAATGGAAAAAATCTATCTGTATGTTTCTATCTTTATGATTATAATGTTGGCAGTAGCATATATACTGATTTACCTCTATTATATAAATAGAAAAAGAAGTTTTATCGACCCGTTAACAAATATTTATAATCGTCAATACCTCAATGAGTTTTTAAAAACAAGTTCACTAGAAAATTATCAACTTATGATGATTGATCTTGACCACTTTAAACAGATAAATGACACCTATGGTCATGAAATTGGTGATAAAGTTCTTATCAGTGTGGTTGAGCAAATTAAAAAAAGTATTCGACAAGAAGATATTCTAGTTCGTTTTGGTGGTGAAGAGTTCATAGTTCTAATTTATAAGCAGAGTTTAGAAGTTTGTCTCAAAGTTGCTGATCGCATAAGAAACGCAGTAAGTACGCATGATATCCAAACAGTTGATAAGCATATTCTTATGACCATATCTATTGGGATAAATCCTTTTCCTTTTTATGCCAAAAATTTTGATGAGGCAGTAAAGATTGCTGATGAACAACTTTATAATGCCAAAACATCTGGTCGTAACTGCATAAAAGTTTCATCAGCAACCGATAAAGATCAAAGTCAAACTTCAAAACGTATAGGTGATGTCAAAACTGCTCTTGATGAAAACAGAATACTTTGTGCCTATCAGCCAATAGTATCAACACAAACTGGAGATACGTATAAATATGAGATGCTTCTGCGTTTACTTGACACTCAAGGTAACATTGTTCCACCTTTAGATTTTTTACCAGCGATTAGACATACAAATGTATATATAAATGTAACAAAAATTGTCATCGACTTTGCAATAAAAGCTCTCAAGGAAAATAGTTTTGAGTTAAGTATGAATCTTGATCTTCAAGATATTCTCAATGATGACATCATGAAACTCTTACAAGATGGCTTTAAAGATGAACCAGAACTTGCAC
>JAGGWO010000231.1 GCA_021157485.1 Sulfurimonas sp.
CAAGGATAGGAGTAAGAGGATTGCTTAAAAAACTTTTTGCAAGTCTCCCTGCAATATTTTTAATTTTATATGGTTTTTTTTCTTCCATCTACTTTATCTCCTCATAAACACTAAGAGCTTTTTCTAAATTCACAATTATATTTTTTATATCTTTATCTTCAAGATGATTCTCTTTTATCTCTTGGTTAATACCATTCATAAATTTAATACCATTTTTACCTAAACCTAACTTCGGTATATTCTCATCTGTCCAAGAACCTTTTTTAAGTTTTGCATACATCACGACGTCATTTACGAACTTCTCTTTGTCAGTATATATTTTCCCCTTTAAAGTCGATAAATTTTTATATTGAAACTTATCAATTCCATAATTATTCAGTGTTTTTAAGAGATTATCATTTACACTATACTGTCCCGCATACTTAAAAAATCTATCTGATTTATAAAGTTCTATCTCTTTTTTATCAAACATCATATATGCAACTATTTCTATATTGTAAAATTCACTGTTTTTTGCAAGTATTAAGAACTCTTCTATATTTTGTATCTCTTTTTTATGAAAAATTGTTGAAAATTTTCTATTTATTTCTTCAGCTTTATCCTCAGCCATAGTTGCATAGTAACTCACTCTTGGTGTTATACGTTTTACTTGTAAAAGATTGATTTTTGAGTTTTTATACTCATAAAAATCTGTTCTACTACTGCTCTCATCAACTAGCTTAAAAACGCCAACACTCAGAACAATTAACATAAATAAAACTAATACTTTATATATACTTTCTTGCAGTTTCATGGTTACCCCTTAAGTAGTATTAATATTACTTCATTTTATATTATAAACTATAAAATTAGAGCACAATCTATTTGTTATTCAAATATTACTTCTTATCTTTACCATATTACACAAATGTGAGACAAATAATAAAAAATAATATCATTATCACCTAGTTATATCAAATAAACTGATATGCTTATACTAGAAAGATGAAAAACACAAGGGGTATATATGAAAAAAATAATACTGATTTCTATTTTAATAGCTTGTTTTGGCTTAACACTAAATGCTAAAAATATAGACGCAAATATGATTATCAAAAAAGATGGTGTTTCGTATGAGAAAGCTTCTGAGGCTCCTTTTACAGGAAATGCTTATACTTTTTTTGAAAATGGGAAAACAAAAAAAGTAGTACCGTACTATCAGGGGGTGATAGACGGTAGACTTACAGAGTGGCGTTCTAACGGTACAGTTAAGACCGTAGCCTACTTTAGAAAAGGTAAGCAAGATGGTGAGTATATAGGTAGTTATTCAAATGGCAAAAAATCGATTGTTGCTTACTACAGAGAGGGAAAACAAGAAGGTGAGGTTGCAACTTGGTATTCTAATGGAAGAAAGAAAAGTTCTGCTTACTACAAAAATAATATTCAAGATGGTGAAGAGACTATCTGGTATGACAATGGTAAAAAACAAGTTACTGGTGTTTACAAAAATGGAAAAAGAGTTGGTATTCACCAACAGTGGTTTAAAAATGGACAAAAAGCGTTTAAAGGCTTTTTTAACAATGGAAAACTTATAGGCACTCCACAGCAATGGAACGAGGATGGTAGTGAAGTAATATCAGTTACTAAAAAATAGTATAATTACATAAATTTATACTAGGACAACTGATGCAACCAATATATAGTACTGCAAAGTGCTCTGCAAACTTTATCGTTATCTCTACAATTCCAATACTATTCTTTGTTGCTATAATACTAGGATATATTGGAATTATTCCTCTAAATGTACCAATTCATGCACTCGCTGTAATTGGCTTTATACTATTTATCTTTTTACTTTTTATAAAACATAATGCTAACTACTCTATATGTAAAATGCGTTCATCATATGCTGGACTAAAGAGTGACCTAGAAACAAAATTATCATCAAACTCTCTTACTATTGAGGGTGAAACAAAATCTATCCTAGATATGGACAATTTTTTAAACAAATATTATGCTGATGTTCGAAATGATAACTTTGTCTCAGTTGCGTCTTCAGTTTTTCCTATGCTTGGTATTTTAGGTACATTTATCGCTATTGCTCTCTCAATGCCAAACTTTTCTGTTACAGACACAGCGGCACTTGATCATGAAATATCACTTCTTCTAAGTGGTGTTGGTTCTGCATTCTTCGCCTCTATTTACGGGATTTTACTCTCTCTTATCTGGACATACTTTGAAAAAAGTGGAATGAGTAAGGTAGAGAACTATTTTTCAACGATTAAAGGTAATTTTGAAGATGCTTTATGGTCTAAAGAAGAGTTGACTATATATAAATATACCCAATACGATTTAAAAGACAATAATTTTATCTCAGCCCTTCAAGATACATTTAACCTTGATTTTATTCAAAGAATAAACAAAGAACACCTTTCAAATTTTAAAACTGTAATGGATGCAACAAATCAAAATTTTTCTCAAATATCTAATAATCTACAAATTGTATCTGGAGAGCTTCAAGATACTTTAGAGCAGATGAATAATGGGCAGAGCGCTCTTAGTGCGCAAAATCATATTGACAAATCTTTAGTTGATTTTACTGTTGCAACTAAATCTTTTGAGAAGAGTACAAAACTATATAGTGCGCAGCTCAATAACTCTCTCAACAGAACATTTGAGAAGATAGATACAGAGATAGGTGAAATAGTTATAAAACTAGCAGATTTTGCCACTCACGTGAGCCTAGAGAGCAGAGAAGTTCAAGATAGTATTAAAAAATACCATCAGATAGTTGCACAAAATATTAAAGATAGATAGTAATGTTTTTTAAAAACAAAAAGAATGAAGAAACAAACTTTTGGCTCTCCTATGCTGACCTTATGGCAGGTTTGCTTTTTGTTTTCATACTATTAATTGGTGCAATTGTTGTAAAATCTATCGTTCTTAAAAACAATCTTGCTTCTAAAGAGAACTCTTTAGAAACCTCTTTAGAGATGCTACTACTTCGCGATTCAGAAGTTGTAAAACTTAAAAAACTTCTCGCAGATAGAATGAAAGAGATAAACAAAACAAAAGATGCGCTCCTTATAACTAAGGATGCGTTAGATTTAAAGACTGAAGAGATTATAAATCTCAATAACATCCTGCTCTCACGTAACATGAGAATTGATGATTTTAATAACAAAGTAATTATCATGCAAAATCTACTAAGTGAAAATAATGAATCAATAGAATCTTTAAACAGAACACTTCAAGATTATGAGAATAAAGTTCTAATTTTATCAAATGACTTAACGAGCAAGGACAATACATTAAAACTCAAAGACAAAGAGCTTTTAGACCTGCTAAGAGCTTTAGATGAGCGAAAAACAAAGTATGACTCTCTTATTGCAAAACTACAGTCTCAAAAGGCTAAGATTAGATCTCTAACTGGAATAAAAATCAAAGTTATTGCTCAACTCAAAGAGTCACTTGGTAAACATGTAGAGATAGATACACAGAGTGGTTCCCTGCGTTTATCATCAAATATTCTCTTTGACAGAGGAAGTGCAAAACTAAAAAAGAGCTCAAAAAAAGAGCTCAAAAAAGTGTTTATCAACTATATAGGCGCACTAACTGCTAACAGAAATATCAGAAGCCAACTAGACCGCATAGTTATTGAGGGTCATACTGATAGTGATGGTGGATATCTTTATAATCTTAATCTTTCTCAAAAAAGAGCTTTCGCTGTAATGAACTATCTACTAACTTTAGAGTTTACGAAAAAGAATAAAATTAAGCCTCTATTAGTCGCAAGTGGACGCTCATATCTCGATACAATCAAAAATAAAAATGGGGCAGAAAATAAAAATGCTTCTAGACGTATTGAGATAAAGTTTAGACTTAAAAATGATGATGCAATGAATGAGATTGATAGGATACTAGATTATGAATAATTTTAATGCCAAGTATATTAAAATATCTTCGAAGTATCTGCAAGAAAAATTGGATATGTTAGATTCCAAAGTTAAAAATATTTATGTGCTTGAGAAGAAAAAAGAGTCTAAACTACATAGACTTATGAGCAATATTTTTAAATCTTAGTTATTATTTTAACTCGAAGATATATCCATCTTTAGTATCTTTTGTTGTGTGTCTATAGTGCCCATCAAGCTCAATTACAACTCTATAATATCCATCATGATTACCAACTCTAATTTTAGTAAATACAGAATCCTTAGGCATCTCTTTGAGATAACTTTTTATATTTGTATCTCTTTTAAAGTCACAAACAATTCTATGGGGTTTAACAAGTAAAAAATTTCGTATGATTGCATCTTGAGTAATAATTTTTAATTTTTTGTCTTTAGCGTAAAATGAGATGAGTTTTATACCTGCTATCTTTTTATAACTACTCTGTTTCTTTGGAACTTTTTTAGCTTTAACTACCTTTTTTTTAGGTACAGTGACTTTTTGTACTTCATTAGTATAACTTTGCGAAATAAAAATTGGCAAATGCCAATCAACTGAGTTGTCTAACTCTATAGTTTCAGTGTGACGAGAGCCATCAAGGCTTTTATAGCTAACTGTCACACCTTCTATAACTCTGGCTGTTGATGGTAGAGTTAAGGTAGCTCTTTTTAATGGAGTAAGTTTACTATCAATATTTGAAGTAAGTGGGATATCTTTTTCTCCACTTGATGGAAAAAATGGATTTTCACGTGCAGTTAGAGATGTAAGTAAAAAAAGTGCAAGAAATAGAACTTTAACCAAAGTGACCCCTAAATATATTTGTAAGTATTATATCAGATTTATTGTATCTTAGTACTTATTGAGCAGAAATCTCTTTTAGCTCAAAATACTCACGCTGCAATTCAGCATTTTCATCTTTTAATCTATAAACTTCATCCTGTAGATAGTTCTCATAATCTTGCAGTCCAAAAAGAATTTCAAGGGAGTTTGTACCATAAAGAAGAATACCGAGGTAAATGCCAAGAGCAATTACAACACTAAATAGAGTGAAAAACTTACCTAGAGAAAGACCTAAATACTCTTGTGTAATACTTTGAGTATTGTCTATCTCCTCGAAAAGTTCTTCATTTTGCATGCTAAAGTCTTAGTTAAAAATACTTGAACCTAAATACTCGCCATATACAACTTCATTTTCAATCTCTAAAAGACGGTTATATTTAGCAGTTCTCTCACCACGAGCAGTAGAACCAGTTTTAATTTGACCACAGTTAAGTGCTACAGCGAAGTCAGCGATAAACGCATCTTCACTCTCACCAGAACGGTGACTCATAACACAAGTGTAACCATTTCTCTGAGCTAAACGAACAGTTAACATAGTCTCAGACAGTGAACCAATTTGGTTTGGTTTGATAAGGATAGAGTTTGCGATACCTTCGTTAATACCTCTTGCTAAAATGTTAGCGTTTGTAACAAAAAGGTCATCACCAACAATTTGAATCTTCTCTCCAAGCTTTTCAGTCATTAGTTTGAAACCATCCCAGTCATCTTCATCAAGACCATCTTCGATAGAAACGATAGGATATTTAGCACATAAATCTACATAATAATCAACTAACTCTGCAGAAGTAACTGTACGGTTTTCAGACTCTAATCTGTAGCCGCCATCGGTAGTGATTTCAGAAGCAGCAACATCTAAAGCGATAGCTATTTCTTTACCCGCTTTATATCCAGCCACTTCTATAGCTTCTAAAATCACCTGAATAGGTTCTTCATTTGAAGAAAGATTTGGAGCAAAACCACCCTCATCACCTAATGAAGTAGAGTGACCTTTATCCCCAAGAATCTTTTTAAGATTATGATAGACTTCCGAAGAAGCACGAAGCCCCTCTGCAAAATCTTCAAACCCTACTGGAACAATCATATACTCTTGAAAATCAACAGAGTTATCAGCGTGTGAACCACCATTGATAATGTTTAACATTGGAGTAGGAATAGTCATCGCGTTTGAACCACCAAGATAGCGATAAAGTGGCATACCTAAAGATACAGCAGCTGCACGAGCTACAGCCATAGAAACACCAAGAACTGCGTTTGCACCTAAGTTTCCATAGTTATCAGTACCATCAAGCTCTTTCATTGTTGCATCAATTACAGCTTGATTAAATGGAGACTGTCCTATTAAAGCATCTGAAATCTCGTTATTAACATGACCGACTGCTTTTAAAACACCCTTACCCATGTAACGCTCATCACCATCACGAAGCTCTAATGCTTCACGCTTACCAGTACTTGCACCTGAAGGTACGATAGCACTCTCAACTGTTCCATCACTTAACTCTACTGTTGCTTTAACTGTTGGATTACCACGTGAATCCATTACTTCAATTGCACTTACGCTATCTATGAACATATATTTGCCTTTATTTTACATAATAATTGAGCGAATTGTAGCTAAATGTTACTAAATAGTATATTATGCGTCGCTATCGTTTATTTCACTAGTATCCATAACCATTACGTTACTAAGACCCATAGCTACTTTGATTTTTTCTTCTATCTCCGCAGCTAACTCTGGCTCATCTTTAAACTTTTGCTTAACATTTTCACGACCTTGACCTAGTTTTTTATCTTCATAAGAGAACCATGCACCTGATTTATCTACAATATCAAGTTTAACACCATAATCAACTAACTCACCCTCTCTCGAAATCCCCTCACCAAACATGATGTCAAACTCTGCTTGACGGAAGGGTGGTGCTACTTTATTTTTAATAACTTTTGCCTTAACTCTGTTACCTATCTGAGCCTCGCCCTGTTTTAGTGATGCAATTCTACGAACATCTATACGAACTGATGCATAAAATTTCAAAGCATTTCCACCAGTTGTAGTCTCAGGAGAACCATAACCCATCATACCAATCTTCATACGAAGCTGATTTATAAAAATTACAGTACAGTTCATTTTGCTAAGAACTGAAGTAAGTTTACGAAGTGCTTTAGACATAAGACGAGCTTGAAGACCAACTTGCTGATCACTCATCTCTCCTTCTAACTCAACCTTAGGCGTAAGAGCTGCCACAGAATCAATAACAATTAAATCAATTGCACCACTTCTTGCAATAGTCTCAACTATATCAAGGGCCTGCTCTCCATAATCTGGTTGAGATACAAGTAGATTATCAACATCAACACCAAGATTTTTAGCATACACAACATCCAGTGCATGTTCTGCATCAATAAAAGCACATACTCCACCTTCCTTTTGACACTCTGCTGTTATCTGAAGTGCTAATGTAGTTTTACCTGAACTCTCTGGTCCATAAATTTCTACAACACGCCCTTGAGGTACTCCACCAATACCAAGTGCTAAATCAAG
>JAGGWO010000148.1 GCA_021157485.1 Sulfurimonas sp.
ACCTCTAGCATATTAAGGAGATTGGATTATGTTTGAAGCAATAGCGTTTTATCTGTTTTCATTTTTAACAATTGCGATGTTTTTCATTACTGTTACAACATCACAAGCGTTATATGCCCTAACTGCATTAGCAGCAGGGATGATTTTTATATCAGCATTTTTCTTTATTCTAGGTGCTGAATTTTTAGGTGCGATTCAAATCGTTGTTTACTCGGGTGCTGTTATGGCTCTTTATGCTTTTGGTATGATGTTTTTTGATACTACAAGAGAAGTTAAAGAGAAGCATGGTAATAAGTATATAGTTGTAGGACTTAGTACTTTAGCTGCTTTGCTTGTTGTAGCAATTTTTGCTGCTCCAATCGTTTCTGATAATATCACTGCTTTATATCCAATGGTTGAAGGTGCTGGTAATGTTCAACAGGTGGGTATGGTGCTTTTTACTAAGTATCTTGTTCCTTTTGAAGTAGCAGCTATCATGCTTTTAGTTGCTATGATTTCGGGTATTGTTTTAGCTGGTAAGAAAATGGATTTATCATTAACTCTATACTCTACTGCTGAGATTAAAGATATGAAAAAAGATCAAGAGAAAAAGGTGCTTTCATGATGGAAATTGGATTAAATCATTACTTAGTACTATCAACTATCCTATTTACTATAGGTTTGATAGGTGTAATGCGTAGAAAGAATCTTCTTTTACTGTTTTTCGCAACTGAGATATTACTCAACTCTGTAAATATCGCTTTTGCTGCGATTTCACACTTTTACGGTGACTTAACTGGACAGATGTTTGCATTCTTTGTTATTGCAATCGCTGCCTCAGAAGTAGCTGTTGGTCTTGGACTTTTAATTGTTTGGCATAAACGTCATAGCAATATTGACCTAGATGCATTATCAACGATGAAAGGATAAAGAATGGAAAAATATTTATATATTGCACTATTCGCACCACTAGTTGGTTCAATGTTCGCTGCACTTTTTGGTGCTAGACCAAAAACTGTAATAGCTGGCTTAGTTCCAAGTACTCTATTACTTATTTCTTTAATAGCTAGTAGTGTTCTTTTAGTTCACATTATTGGTGGCGGAGAAGTAATTCACGTTGAGATGATGACATGGATGGCAACAGGTGACCTGTATATTCCATTTGGATTTGTAGTTGACCAAATTTCTGTAACTATGATGATGGTTGTTACAATAGTTTCAACTGTTGTTCACTTTTATGCTATTGGCTATATGGATCACGATAAAGGATTTAATCGTTTCTTTGCTTGGTTATCAGCATTCGTTTTTTCAATGTTGATTCTTGTAATGAGTGATAATTATGCTGGTCTTTTCATTGGTTGGGAAGGTGTTGGTCTTTGTTCATGGGGTCTTATTGGTTTCTGGTATCACAAAGAGAGTGCAACTTGGGCAGCTAATGAAGCGTTTATTATGAACCGTATTGCTGACCTTGGAATGTTAATCGGTATTTTCTTAATATACTGGAACACAGGTACGCTGCAATACGAAGAAGCTTTCGCTGCAATGCCAGGTTTAGATAATGCAACACTTACATGGATGGGTATATTCCTATTTATTGGTGCTATGGGTAAATCTGCACAGTTTCCACTTCACACTTGGCTTGCTGATGCGATGGAGGGACCTACACCGGTTTCTGCGCTTATACATGCCGCAACAATGGTAACGGCGGGTGTTTATCTAGTTATACGTTCAAATGAGTTATATAGTCTAATTCCTAACGTTGGACTATTTATAGCATCATTAGGTGCATTTGTTGCAATATTTGCAGCATCTATGGCATTGGTAAATCGTGATATTAAGAGAGTTATTGCTTACTCTACATTATCACAGCTAGGTTATATGTTTGCTGCTGCTGGTCTTGGAGCTTACTGGGTTGCACTATTTCACCTTATGGCTCACGCATTCTTTAAAGCACTTTTATTCTTAGGTGCAGGTAATGTTATGCACGCCATGGATAGTGAACTTGATCCATTTAAAATGGGTGGACTTGGAAAGGTTATGAAGGCTTCAATGATAATGATGACTTTAGCATCAATAGCATTAGCAGGTCTATTTCCACTAGCTGGTTTCTTTTCAAAAGATGTTATCTTAGAAGCTGCATTTGCTGAACATCACTTTATAATCTATACAGTTTTACTTTTAACTGCCGGTTTAACAGCATTTTATTCATTTAGAATTATTGCACTTATATTCCACGGTGAAGAGAGATATAAACTATTTGGTTTTCATCCTCATGAAGCATATAAGTTTATGTTAGTAGCAATGAGTCCTTTACTAATACTTGCAATCATAGCTGGTTCATTTAGAACAACTTTTTTCAGTGTAGTTGAAGAGATATTAAGCGCTACAGAGTATCATATACATTCTCATGTTACATATTGGGTTATGACAATAGGTACACAACTGTTTGTTATTTTAGCAATCGCTTATGCTTATAAAAAATATATGAGCAGAGATATTAAAGTGCCAGATGGAACTAGTAAAATGGAGAATAGTTTTAAATATAAACTATTAATAAACCAATACTACATTCCATATTTTTATGAAGAGTATTTAGTTAAATCATATAGAGAACTTTCAACAGTTCTTTGGAAACAGGTTGATATGAAAATTGTTGATGCATCTGTTGATGGTATTGCTGGTATTATATATGGTACAGGTGAGAAAACTAGAAATATGCAGAGTGGTAATTTATCAACGATGTTAAAATGGATGGTGGCTGGTACAGTAGCTATGCTATCTTTAGCTGTAGTTTTTGGACTTGCAGTTAGATATTCTGATGAAATTAAGACAATTTTATCAGGTTTAGGAGTTTAGTAAATGATTGATCATATTTTATCGATTTTAATATTCTTCCCTGCTGTAGCAGCAGTGTTTGGGTTTATCATACAAAAAGATAGTATTCGTACTTATGGTGTAGCAGTTGCTACAATTGAATTTGCACTATCTTTATGGCTTTGGTTTGCGTTTGATACAAATGCATCGGGTATGCAGTTCATGGAACATGCAGCTTTAGTTCCAGCCTTTGGTATTAACTATATTTTAGGTGTTGATGGTATTTCATTATTCATCATTATTTTAGCTGCTTTCTTTACTATGATTGGTATCGCTTCTTTAACTGATACCAAAAATGTTAAGAACATGATTGTTACTCTTCTATTTTTACAGATGACAATGGTTGGTGTTTTTGCTGCTCTTGATGCAATTGTATTTTATGTGTTCTGGGAACTTTCACTTGTACCAATGTTATACATCATTGGTGCATGGGGTGGTCCACTACGTATTTATGCATCAATTAAGTTCTTCTTGTATACATTTACAGGTTCACTAGTGATGTTAGTAGGTATTCTTTTCATGGCATATTTCTACTTTCAGGCAACTGGTGTATGGAGTTTTGCGATTCTTGATTGGTATAGACTTATACTTCCTGAGACATTCCAACTTTGGTTATTTGTAGCGTTCTTTATTGGTTTTGCTATTAAAGTACCGATGTTTCCATTTCATACATGGTTACCATATGCTCATGGTCAAGCACCAACAATCGGTTCTGTAATGCTTGCGGCAATTTTACTTAAAATGGGAACATATGCATTTATCCGTTTTTCGTTGCCACTATTTCCAGATGCATCTGTGTTTTTCATGTTCCCAATTGCAATTCTTGCAATTATTATGGTTATCTATACAGCGATGGTTGCTTATGCTCAAAAAGATATTAAGCAAGTTATCGCTTATAGTTCTATCTCACATATGGGTATAATTATCATTGGTACATTTGCACTTAATGTTGAGGGTATTTCAGGTTCAGTCTTTTTAATGCTTGGTCATGGTGTTGTTGCTGGTGGGCTTTTCTTATTGGTTGGTGTTATCTATGATAGACGTCATACTAAAATGATGGATCAGTTTGGTGGTTTAGCACATATTATGCCTAGATATGCAACTATCTTTGGTATTATGATGATGGCTTCAGTTGGTTTACCTCTTACAATTAACTTTGTTGGAGAGTTCTTATCACTACTTGGTTTTTACCAGCAATCGCATATTTTAACTTTACTTGCAGGTATCGGAATTATTGTTGGTGCTATTTACATGTTAGCAGCTTACAAAAAAATGTTTTTTGGTGAAGTTACGATTGAAGAAAATAGAAATTTACCAGATGTAAACAAGAGAGAATTAATTGCATTGATTCCACTCGTAATAATTGCAATCTGGTTAGGTGTTTATCCAAAACCTGTTTTAGAACCAATCAGTAACAGTGTAGAGTCTATTGTGCAACTAATGCATGATAAAGCTCAAACAGAAGAAGCAAAATCTAGAATTCCTAATCTTGCAGGCAAGATTGTGATTACTAAAGCTTCACAAGAGGAGGCACACTAATGTTAGCGCCAGTAAATGTTTCTTTAGAGTCATTAAATTTAATGACTCTAGCACCGATGCTTATTCCGATAGTTGGTGCATTATTAATCTTAGTTGTTGATATATTAAAAGGTGGACTTGATAAGACTATGTATGTAGTTTTAAGTATGCTTTTCTTATTGATGGATTTTGGTGCACTTCTTGATTCCGCGGCGGTTTTTTCTGCTAATGGCACTATGATGGGTGTTTTTGATGTAATGCTCATAGATGGTTTAGCGATTCTTTCACAATTTATAATTGTTGGAGCTTCACTACTGTTTATTCCATTAGCACTTACACATAAACGTTTCCATGAGTTCTCATATCCTGAGTTCTTTGCTCTATTTCTATTTATGATTTCTGGATTCCAGTTTATGGTTGCAACAGATAACTTAATTCTTATCTTTGTAGGTCTAGAAACTGCTTCATTAGCACTTTATACTCTCATCGCTATGCATAACCGTGACAAATCATTTGAAGCGGCTGTGAAGTACTTTACAATGGGTGCTCTTGCTGCAGGTTTTTACTCTTTTGGTTCGATGGTATTTTATGCACTTACTGGTTCGATTGAGATTAACCAAATTGCTAATGTACTAGCCGCTAATAATTATGCTGATATTGGCTTTGTATTAGTTGGAGTAGTATTCTTACTAGCATCGTTAGGATTTAAACTCTCTCTCGTTCCATTTCATACATGGGCACCAGATGTTTATGAGGGTGCAAGTGCTTCAATGGCAGGTTATATGTCAATCGTTCCTAAAATAGCTGCGTTTATCGTTGCTATGAGACTCTTTGAATTCTTAATTCATAGTGGAGTGATTTGGTTAGAAGTAGTTCTGTATATATTTGTTGTGATTACTATGACAGCTGCAAATATCTGGGCATTAGTTCAAACTGATGTAAAACGTATGCT
>JAGGWO010000073.1 GCA_021157485.1 Sulfurimonas sp.
AATATAATTTTTCAATGTTGAAATTTAAACAATTAATAATTATAAATATTTTAGAAGAGTATAGATAATGGATGATATAAAAAAACATATACAAAATATTTTCAGGAAAGTAGTTAATTCAAATATTCTTCTATTGATTGTATTTACCATTTTTACTGTTTTGTTTAGTGCGCTATTAATCTATTTGCAGTTGACTGTTTTTTGGCAAAATGAGCCAAATTATGAAATGATTAATTCTGTTGGTTTCTGGACTCTTCTTATTGATGCTTTGGTTGTTGTATCTTTAGTGATATTAATAAGAAAATTTTATGAGAAAAACTTAGAAGAAAAAATAAAAGAGACAGTAGCAAAAAGCAATAGACTTCATGAGCGTTTAGAGTTAGCTCTTTTAGGTTCTAAAGATGGTGTTTGGGATTGGAATATTTTAACTAACAATGTCTACTTTTCTCCTAGATGGAAAGAGATGCTAGGCTATAGTGATGATGAACTTCCTAATGAGTTTTCTTCTTGGGATTCTCGTGTTCACCCTGATGACCTAGAAGTTGCTTTAGCTGGTCTTCAGGAAAATATAGATGGTAAAACTGAGTACTATGAGGGTACTCATCGCCTGAAGCATAAAGATGGTCACTGGGTTTGGATATTAGACCGTGGTAAAGCAATTTTTGATGAGGATGGCAAACCAATTCGTATGATTGGTACACATACTGATATCAGTGCATCTAAAGAGTTAGAACTTAAATCTGTACAACGTGGGAAAATTCTAGATAATTCAACGAATGAGATTTTTATTTTTGATGCTCATGATTTTAAATTTCTCTATATAAATAAAGGGGCTCAAAAAAATATCGGTTATTCATCAGAAGAGATGCTTGAGATGACTCCTGTAGATATAAAACCGATGTTAGTTTTGGAGGACTTTATAAATCTTTTAAAACCAATAACTGAAAATGGAGAGGAACATATCCAATTTTCTACTATTCATCAGCGTAAAGATGGTTCAAGATACAACACAGATATCTATTTACAATCGACTATATTTGAGGGTCATGATGCTTACGTTGCGTTTATTCTTGATGTTACAATGAGAAAAGAAACAGAAAAAGATTTAGTCCAGCAGCATGAACTTTTACAAAATATAGTAGATACCGTACCATCAAGAATCTTTTGGAAAGATAAAGATCTTATTTATTTGGGAGCTAATAAACTTTTACTACAAGATGCTGGATTAGAGACTCTTGAAGATATTATTGGTAAAAATGATTTTGATTTACCATGGGGAGAGACCGAGGCAGAGATTTATAGAGCTGATGATATAAAAGTTATGCAGAGTGGTATTTCATACATTAATTTTGAGGAGATTCAGACACATGAAGATGGTTCTGTAACTACGCTTTTAACATCAAAGGTGCCTTTGAGAGATTCAGATGACAATGTAATAGGTGTACTTGGAAGTTATGTTGATATTACTGCTCAGAGACAAACTGAAGAGGAATTAAAAGTGCAAAAAGATGTGTTAGCGCATCAAGCACACCATGATGCATTAACAGGATTGCCTAACAGAATTCTTTTTAATGATAGGCTCGAGCAGGCAATAGAAAAAGCTAAACGCAACGAGACTAAGGTTGCCCTACTTTTTATCGACCTTGACCACTTCAAAGAGATTAATGACTCTTTAGGCCATGAGATAGGGGATAAGATTCTTCAAGAGGTAACTAAAAGATTAGAAGAAACCATTAGAGATGAAGATACTCTTGCTCGTCTTGGTGGTGATGAGTTTACGATTATAGTGGAAGATTTGTTACATGGGGAGGATGCTTCACTGCTTGCTAATAAAGTACTAAAAGTTCTTGCAAAGTTTATAAATATCGAAGATAATATACTCTATGTATCAAGTAGTATAGGAATTAGCCTCTATCCTGATGATGGAGGTTCTTCTGTTAACCTCTTAAAATACGCTGATTCTGCTATGTACAGAGCTAAAAATGAAGGAAGAAATAACTTTCAGTTTTATAGTGCAGAGATGACAGAGCTTGCTTTTGAGAGAGTGGTTATGGAGACAAGCCTTAGAGAGGCGCTAGAGCATGAAGACTTTATTGTCTACTATCAACTTCAAGTAAACGGGGTAAATGATCAAATAATTGGAATGGAAGCTCTTGTTAGATGGAAACATAACACTATGGGATTGGTTTCTCCGGCTAAGTTTATTCCTATTGCTGAATCTACAGGACTTATAGTGGAGATTGATAGATTTGTGATGAAAACTGCAATGACACAGTTGGCTGCATGGTATAAAGAGGGGCTAAATCCTGGAGTTTTGGCTATGAATCTTTCTATTAAACAAGTACAAAGAAAAGATTTTATAAGCATGTTTAAGAGTTTAATAAAAGAGAGTGGATGTAAGCCAGAATGGTTAGAACTTGAAGTTACAGAAAGTCAAATTATGGGTGATCCTGAAGAGTCTATAAAGATGCTAAACAAAATTAGTGAGATAGGAGTAGAGTTGGCAGTAGATGACTTTGGTACAGGCTACTCTTCACTTGCATATCTTAAAAAACTACCTATTAATAAACTAAAAATTGACCAGTCATTTGTGAGAGATTTACCTGATGATGAAGACGATGCGGCGATAACAAAAGCTGTTATTGCACTTGCAAAAAGTATGAACCTTAGAGTTATTGCAGAGGGTGTTGAAACTAAAGCGCAAAAAGATTTTATGGTAGAGAACGGCTGTAACAATATTCAAGGTTACTTTTATGCTAAACCTATGCCCTCAGATGAGCTAAAAAGTGTTCTTTTAAAGGGGTTAACTTCTTAGAAGCGTTTAATATGATAAAATACCATTCTTAAATTATGAAATGGATAATTATGTATAAAATATTATTAACTCTTATTCTCGCTACCTTGTTAAACGCAGAAGTGTATGATGGTGTAGCTATTGTTGTAAAAGATAGAGCAATTACTCTTTATGAGCTCAAAAAAGAGATGGAAGCTTCTAAGATTGATGCTAAAAAAGCTTCTGATATTTTGATTCGTAAAAAACTTGAAGAAGTTGAAACGCAGGAGAGAAAGATTACTGTAAGTAACTCTGAAGTTTATGATGACATCAAAAAAACAGCAGCTAGAAACAATCTTAACATCAGTGAATTTTATGAGGCAGTTAGAGAGTCAAGTGGGTTAAGTTCAACTGAATTAAAAGAGAAAGTTAAATATAAACTTCTTTCTCAAAAATTATACTCTGCAATAGCATACTCTTCTATTTCACAGCCTAGTGAAGAAGATGTCCAAGAGTATTATGAGATGCATAAAGATACATACAAACATCCTAGCGCCTTTACTGTAATAATTTACCAAGCTAAAGATAAAAGTAGAATTCAAGAGAAAGTAAATAACCCTATGTTTTACTCTCCAGATATTCAGACTAATGAGCAGGTGCTACCATACGATAGAATTTCCCCTGAGTTAGCGTCTATGCTTTCAAAGACTGCACTTAGCAGCTTCACTGCAGTTGTTCCAGACGGTAAAAATGGATATATGAGTTTCTATATAAAGTCTATAGAGTCTGCTGCAGAAGGTGGGGTAGAGAGTGTTAAAAATCAGATTATGAACTCTATTATGGCTGAGAAACGTGAGCAGGTTTTAGGTGATTATTTTGCAAGACTTAGATATAACGCTGACATAAATATTATTAGAATGCCAAAGTAGTCAGATGTTAAGTGATAAAAATTTCATAAACATAGCAACAGAATTAGCGACTGCTTCAAAGTGTGTATCAAAACAAGTTGGTGCGGTAATTGTAAAAAATGGAAGAATATTAAGTACAGGTTACAATGGAACTCCTGCAGGATTTACAAACTGTTGTGATCATTGGAATAACGAGTACACACCTGAACATCACGAGTGGTCAAAAACTTATGAGATTCATGCTGAGATGAATGCCATCATCTGGGCGGCACGCGAGGGTATTTCAATTGATGGTGCTACTATCTATGTAACACTAGAACCATGTAGTGAGTGTAGTAAAAATCTTATTGCAAGTGGTATAAAACGCATAGTTTATGCAAAAGAGTATGAGCATACTCAATCTGACACTATCTCTAAGTTTATTAAAGACAATGGCGTGAGTATAGAAAAACTCGCGCTTTAATTAGGATGTAAAATGCAAGAAAAAATAAGTGAAGAGTTAAGAAATGAGATAGGAAAGCATTTTATGCTTAACGAGAATTATGGAAAACTTGAAGATGCCAGTGGTGTAGGCTTTGGAATTGATAAGGCAACAAATAGTTATGTAGTTATGTATATCAAAAGAGATGATACACATATAACTGATATTATGTTTGGTACAAATGCGGCATCTCAAGATGCTGCTACCCTCGGTTCAATTTTAACTGATATGATTAAGGGTGATGATATTGAAACTGCTTTAGAGACTGTTACAGGGCTTGAAGAGGATTTACAAAAATCATATGCTGCGATAGAAGCACCAAAAGTTGATACTTCTAAACCAGAGGGTGAACAAGTTGAGAGAATCTCAACCGAACATCAAGATAGTGCAAATATGGTGCTAACCTCTTTTCGTGCTGCAATGCGTCACTATGAAAGAAAACTTGAGGGTATCGAGGAAGAGCATTTTGAGATGAGTATTGCAAAAACTTGTCCATACTCTATGACAGATTGTCACTTCGTGGACAAGGTTAGTCAAGAACAAGACTAACTGTTTAAAAAATCCGCAATAATTGAAGTTGGTCTGCCAATAATGGCTTTACCATTTTTGATTAAAACGGGTCTCTCTATCAGCTTTGGATTTTGAACCATCGCCTCTATAAGTTTTTCGTCATTCATTTCATCTTTTAAATTTAACTCTTTATAGATATCTTCTTTCGTGCGCATAAGCTCGCGAGCACTTAACTCTAACATCTTTAAAAGATCTTTTATAGTCTCTTTATCAGGGTTTGTTTCTAAATATTTTACAATTTCTTTCTCACAACTATTTTCATCCATAATTGATAAGGCTTCACGAGATTTTGAACATTTTGGATTATGCCAGATTGTTATTTGAGTCATATTATTCCTTTAGGGTTTTTAGAGTTACCCTTAATTTTATTAGGTATTTTACACTATAATGGCTTTTATCTAAAGGGAGTTGTCATGAAATATGCAGATTCGTATCTAAAACTAGCCAACTTTGGACGAGAACTGCTAGAGAAAAAATCTTTAGCTGAAGGTTTGCCTCATATAGCAAAGTATGCCAAAGAGATTATAGATGCAAGAAGATGTTCGATTTATATGTACGACAGAAAAAGTGATGAGCTTTGGACAACACTTGCAGATGGAATTGAGAAAATTGTTATTCCATCTGATACAGGTATAGTAGGTAATACAATCAAGGAGAGAAAGCCTCTGATTGTAAATGATGCTTATGCCCATCCTGACTTTAATCAAAAGATAGATGAAGAGACAGGCTATGTAACAGTAAATCTGATTACTGCACCAATCTTTAACTCAAATAGAGATATTATAGGGGTTCTCCAGCTCATAAACAAAGATGGTGGATTTGATAATGGAGATGTGAAATTTATGATATTTTTCGCGCATTATGTAAGTGGATTTTTAGAGTTAATAAGTAAATTTAAAAAGGCAGAGAAAAAATAATATGAAAAAATTCGATCAAATAGCAGAGTTCGGACAGAAATTAATGACTTTAAAAAATATGGAGCATGCTTTAGAGCTGATTTCTGATGAGGCAAAAAAACTTGTAAACGCAGATAGATGTTCTATTTTTATCGTTGATAAAGAAGACAAGATGCTATGGACAAAGTTGAGTGATGGAATAGGGCGTATTGTTATCTCTCTTGACTCAGGTATCGTTGGAGATACATATATGCAAAAAGCACCACAAATCGTTAACTCTCCATATGATGATGAGAGATTTTTACAAAATATCGATAAAAAAAGTGGCTATAAAACAGAAAATATCATCACTGTGCCTATCTTTGATTCTAAAAGAGCTGTTATGGGAATCATTCAGCTTTTAAATAAGTCTAGAAGTGACTTTGATACATCAGACTTAGAGATGCTTACATTTTTTGCTAACTATGTAAGTGGTAGTTTAGAGCTTGCAATCTTAAAAGGAAACTAAAACTTTCTTAATTACTTCGCGCTAATGCTGCGAAGTCTATCTCCTCTTTTTTCTCTTTATTATCTTGGACTTTTTTATCCTCTTCATAAGAGCCAGTTGTAAATAAGTACTCACTTTTCTTTAAAATACACCCTTTTATACCAGGAACACAGGCAGTCTTTAAAAGCTTGCACTGTCCATTTGCATCATGCTGACAAGTCCAACCCATCTCTACTTTTCTCTGCTTAAGTAGTGTGCGTCATAGGCCAATCTCATTACACCCACAGCATAGTTTGATGAGTTGTTGTATCTCATAATTTTTTTTGTATATTCTCTAAGATATTTTAGATCATCTTTTCCAGCTGTAAAGCATTTATAAACTTTTCCATGTTTGCTTTTTTCATACACAAAAGAGCAGTTTTCATATTTATGCTTATATTCATAGTCATACCACTGGGATTCTATCTCTGGAATATCTGGCATCTTATTCCAATCTATGAGCGCGTCAAACTTTGCTTTTTTGTGTAAAAACTTTGCAGCAGACATAATAGCGTCTTGCATTTTTGTTAAATCAACAGCTTTTTCATCGTAACTCTCAACATATATAAAACTGTTTGGCATAAACTGAGGTATACCTATTGCGCCTGCATAAGAGCTAGGTAGATTACACTGCTCAGGCTCTACACCTTTTTTATAACAGTGTGTGATGATAGAAGCCATATTTGTCTTACCCATCTTTAAAATCCATTTTTCTCGTGCTGTTTTTGGGTCAGTTCTTACAACCATTGTGTTAAAAACTATAAAAGCATCATGAGTTGGTTTAATTCTTCCCAGTTTTGTTTCTTTAAGTAAAATAGCAGCGATTATCTCACGGTTCACACCGTACTTTTTCTCGGCTTTATCATAAACTTTTTTGTACTCTTTGAGGTTAGTGACCATTTTAGGAACCTGTTTTACAAGTACATTATTGGCTTTTTTTTCATTTTTCTTATGTGTTTTAATATGACGCGGCTGTAGATATTTCCAACTAACTTCATCAAACTTCTGCGTTTTAAAATAGGAGAGTAAAAATTTATTTGCATAGCTATAAGAGACACCATTCTTTACAACTTTTTTGCATATATCTATATAGTTCTTATTTTGAAACTCGCAGTTTGTATATTTTGCAGACAGGAGGCTTGTTAAGCCAATAATTAGTAGTAGTTTAGTCATTATGCTTCGTTTATCTCTTTTAGTCTTTGTGGTGTGCCTATGTCGTGCCAGATGCCACTAAAAAGTTCACCACTAATATTTTTATTTTTTATCTCTGCTCTTAG
>JAGGWO010000207.1 GCA_021157485.1 Sulfurimonas sp.
CATCATCTAAAAAATGTCTAACAATCTCAACGGGTACAATATAGCCAATACTTTGAGACCTTGATATTTGTTGCATCACAACACCAATTATTTTACCATCACTAATAGCTGGACCACCACTACTTCCCGGATTTACAGCAGCATCTATTTGAATAGATAAAAATATCTCTCTTGAGTGGGCATATCTGTTATGTTCAATCCTAGAAACTATCCCTCGACTAACACTTAAACTATCTCCACCAACAGGAAATCCATAAACTGCAATATCTTGCTCAAACCTTGGTAGTCCATCTAATTCTAAGGCTTTTGTACCTTTAAAAAATGATTTATCTTTTAATTTTAAAAGTGCTAAATCTGCCTGATGAGATATAAATTCAACCTCTGCTTCATACTTTCTTGTATCGCCGTCCCTTTTAACCTCTATAAATGTCTCATCTGCAACTACATGGGCATTTGTAAGAATTCTATTTCCACTTATGATACTTCCAGAGCCATGAGACCGTCTTATACTAGAATTCCAAGGTGTTTTATAATTTGGCAATTTTGATACTGTATATATTTTTACTATCGATTCTTCTACACCTGCCGAGGCTAAAAGAGATAAATTTAAAACTATTAAAACAAATAAATTTCTAATTTTCATTATCACCAACCCTTAATTTTTAAAATATGTTTATGTTAATGTAGTATAGCCAGTTATAGGTTATAATTGTAAAGCATGAAAAACTTACCAATACATGAAGTCTTAGACGATTTAAAAAACACTCTTTTAACTAAAAACAAATTAATTTTACAAGCTCCTCCAGGGGCTGGAAAAAGTACAGTTGTTCCTATATCTCTACTCAAAGAATCATGGCTTGGGGATAAAATAATTATCATGCTAGAACCTCGCCGTGTGGCTGCTAGAATGGTAGCAACTCAAATGGCTAAAACTCTTGGCGAGAAAGTTGGACAAAGTGTCGGTTATCAGGTAAAAATGGATAGCTGTCACACCAAAGAAACAAAGGTTTTAGTTGTAACAGAGGCGATACTCGTCCGTATGCTTCAGTCTAACCAAACTCTTGATAATGTAGCGATGATTATTTTTGATGAGTTTCATGAGAGAAGTATTCATACTGATTTATCTTTAGCACTCTCTTTGCAAGTTCAAGAGCTTTTACGGGATGACTTAAAGATTTTGATAATGTCAGCTACTTTAAATTCAGAGGATATTTCAACACTACTAGGTAATGTACCTATAATAACTTCAAAAGGTAAGAGTTACAATGTTGAAAATATCTATCTTGATATTAAAACCAAACAACCAGATACAAAAACTCTAAATCAAACTCTTTTAAATACAACTCTAAAAGCTGTTAAAGAGGATAGTGGCGATATTTTAGTTTTTCTCGCAGGGGTTAAGGAAATTAAAGCCTTAGAAAAATCACTCACTAACTCTTCGGCATGTGGAGATATTTTGATTTTACCACTCTACTCTGCTCTAAGTAAAAAAGAGCAAGACAAAGCGATACAAAAGGCTGAAAAAAGAAAAATTATCTTAAGTACAAACATCGCTCAAACTTCCCTTACCATAGAGGGTGTTAAGGTTGTGATAGATTCAGGTTTAGAAAAGCTCTCACGATACAATTATGCAAACGGTATGAATCATTTAGACTTATCTTTTATCTCAAAAGACTCAGCAATTCAAAGAGCTGGACGAGCTGGACGGTTATCTGATGGGAAGTGTTACAGAGTTTGGCATGTGGGAAAGATTTTACAACAATCTACAAAACCAGAGATTTTACGCTCTGATTTAAGTTCACTTATTTTAGATTTAGCTTTATGGGGTGTTGATGAGTTTGATGAACTTCGGTTTTTAGATATTCCACATGCCAAGGTTATCAAAGATACAAAAGAGGTTTTACTAGAGTTAGAGATGCTAGATAGTAACTTTAAAATCACAAAGTTTGGAGAAGATGCTCTTAGTTTAGGAGTTCATCCAAGATTTGCATATATGGTTTTAAAGGCTAATGAACTAGGCTTTGCTTATGAAGCTTGTCTTTTATCTTCGCTCTTAAGTGAACAAGATATTTTTAAAAACTCAAACAAAGATAGTGATATTTTATCAAGGTTTATCCATCTTTTTGAAAGAGATTTTGATAGTGAATATATAAACAGATTTAGAGCAAAAGAGATTATAACTCAAGCAGAACTCTTTTACAAAAAACTAAAATTAATTAAAAATGTCTCAAAGAAAAATACTACACTTAACCAAGATATGATTTCAATTCTACTACTTTTTGCTTATCCTGATAGACTTGCAAAACAAAGGGTGAAAAATAGTGATAAATATAAACTAAGTAACTCAAAAGGTGCTATTTTAAATATTGAAGACAGCCTTTTCAACCAAGAGTTTTTAGTTGTATCAAATCTAAATGCACATGCCAAGGATTCATTTATAAATATGGCACTAAGCATTTCACTAGAGCAGATAGAGGAGTATTTTTCTAAGTTCTTAATCACTAAAGAATCAATTAACTATAATAAAGAGAGCAAAAAGTTTGACATCAAAGAAAACAGATATTTTTTAGAGTTAGAACTATCCTCAAAACCATCCAAGGCATCATCAAAACATAACTACAAAGAGTTGATTTTAGACTTAATCAAAAAAGAGAGTTTAGAACTTTTAACTTGGAGTAAAAAAGCAACTATACTAAAAGACAGAGTTAATTTTGTTCGCTATCATGGGC
>JAGGWO010000217.1 GCA_021157485.1 Sulfurimonas sp.
TATTTGTTATTTTTTTATATATTTCATCTAAAAGTAAAAATAACTTTTTTTTACCCAAAGGTTTTTGTAAAAACTTATCTACCCCAGAATCTATCGCTTCGATTAGCAAATTATTATCATTATATGCTGTTAGAAGAATGAAATGCACTGAAGGATTAATTTTTTTCACTTCACTACATAATTCATTTCCATTCATGTTTGGCATCTTTAAATCACTTATTATGAGCTGAATATGTTTCTCTTGAAATAATTTCAGAGCTTCTAAACCATCTTTTGCAACATAAAGATTTTTCACTGTATTCTTAAAAACTTCACTTAAAACAGCTCTAGTTCTCTCATCATCTTCTACATATAGCATTGATAAATTTAATAATTTTGGTTTCATTCATATCACTTTAGTATATTATTTATCAGTAATCTTAGTAAAAACAGATGAAGAAACTATGAAATTCATTTTAAATGCAGACGATATCCCTCTGAACGTACACTTTCTATAAGCTCATGAGGGGTGTATTTACGAATCTCTTTAATATGCGATGCTATAGTATTTGCTTTTACAAAATTATCTTCCCATACTTCATTAATTATTACTTCATAAGTAACAACAGAATTTTTATGTTTGATTAAAGATTTTAAAATTTTTCTTTGAATTTTTGTTAGTTTAATTAGTTTATCTTCATTGTAGAGTTGTTCATGTTCCATATCAAACAGTATTGTTTCACCCAATTGAACTTTTACATAATTATTATTATCTATTAACTGTTCTACTCTTAACCAAAGTTCTATTAAATCAAATGGTTTTTTCAGATAGTCAGAACATCCCAAACTATAAGCTTTTTCAATACTTTGAATATCTGTATATGCAGTCATGAAGATAGTTGGGATATCCTTATTCACACGCTTAATCCACTCTATAACTTCAAACCCTGTAGCACCAGGTACTTCTACATCTAAAAGAGCTATATCAGCTTTTAAAGAAGATTCCTGTAATAATTCTGCACCATCTGTATAGGACTCAACTTCCATACCCTTTAGCTCAAGATACTCTTTTACATTGGCATTTAGCAGATGCTCATCCTCAAGAAGTAGTACTTTCATTGCATCACTTTTGGTATAACATATTTAAAAGATATAATGCCATTTTTAGAGGCTACCTCTACTTTTATCTTGTAGGTGTTACAGATAGATGCTACTATTTCTAAACCTATTCCCATACCTATCTGCTCAAATCCCTCTCTATAAGCTTTTTTAAAGATTTTATCGATATTTCGAATAGTGTTGCCACTATTTTTAGACTGAAATATTACATTTTCACCATCATCTATAATATCTATATAGATAATCGAAGACTCTTTTGCATATTTAATTGCATTAGACAATGTGTTATCTACTATACGCTGCAAATCTGCTTCTCGCATCTGAACTTTGTTTTGTGTAAGTACCTTAAAATCAATAGTGATATTTTTACTATTTTTAAGATAATAAAAATACTCTATCCTTTTTTGAACAAATAGGGCAAGATCAATTAAAAGTACACTCATCTGTTCTTGTCTTGAAGAGAGTGAATAATAGAGGTCATCATAAACTATTTGAAGTGTTCTAGATGCTACTGTTATAGCATCTGTATAACGGTTAGAACCATGTTTTAGAGTTTGCATTTCTAAAGATGTATTTATGATTGCAAGTGGGTTATAGAGTTCATGATACGACTTACGCAGTAACTCTTTGAGTGATTTAAAAAGCAAACTCTTTTGAAGATGTAACTTTACCCTTGCAATGAATTCTGTTTGTATAAGTGGCTTTGTTATATAATCATCTCCACCAGATGCAAAACCTTTAACTTTATCTTCAACTCCACCAAGAGCAGATATAAAAACAAAAGGTATATCTTTATACTTAGAATTATTTTTCAATCTCCTACACACCTCACATCCATCAACCTCAGGCATCATTATATCAAGTAAAATAAGGTCAAAATCATAAGACTCTATACGATTAAAAGCCTCATTTTCATTCAAGGCCACAAATAGTTCTAAATTAAGTGGTTTTAGCATATCCACAAGAATTGCTATGTTTTCAGATTTATCATCAACAAGTAATACTCTTGGGACATAATTTTCCACTAAAACCATTAGAAGCCTTTTTTAGAAATCTTTTATTTATCGCATAATAACATCTAACTATGGAGAAACAATGGATTTAATAATTAATTTAAAATCTATATTTTTCAAGGCTGTATTTAAAAATTCTTTTGATTTTGACTTAGGAAGTGATATTATTAATCTTTCAAGGTCGCTATATGCACCATTTTTTGCAAAATGCAAAAGTTTTGCTTTTACATCATTGTTAATATCTAATTCAAACAGTGCAACATCATCTATACACTTATTTGTATTTGTAATTTCATATGCCGATAATGCACTTAGAATTTGTTGCGTAGTAAATGGTTTTGGTATCCATGTATTAAAAAGGTGCACTACATCATTTTTTTGATTTTTTAAAGCACTCACCGCTATACAATAAGCATTACACCCAGCTAATCTAATCTCTTTTATTGTCTGAGAACCATCCATACCGGGCATAACTATATCCATGCTGATTATATCTGGCTTATATCCACCTTTGATAAGTTCTAATGCCTCTTCTCCACTCATCGATGAACAAATATTACAAGAGAGAGTCTCGAAAATATTTTTCATAATCTTAATATTCTCTGCGACATCATCTACTATAAGAACGTTCAAACCAGTAAATTGCTCCAGATTAAACACGTCAAAAGCATTTTTAGAAATATCAATATTATTTTTTATCGCTGTAGAATCCGTTATTAAGGCGTCTATTCTTTGAGCTGCATCTTGTATTTTTTGAGCATACTCAGATAGCTCACTATTTTTGGAAATATACTCAGCATTAGCTACTATTTGATGTAAATAGTTATCAATATTATGTATTACATTTTTATCCAAATATTCACTTTTTAAATTATATTATGTAAATTATAACATATTATTGTTCTTTTTCTCCCCTGCAAACAACTTCAAATAAACTACCGCCAGCAGTAGGTATGTAGACTAAATTACCACCAAAACTTTTTTTCATAATATCAATACTCATATATAGACCTATACCTGTACCTTTTCCTTGTTCTTTAGTTGTAAAATATGGGTTAAAGATTTTATCTATAATATTCTCTGGTATTCCACCTGCATTGTCTTCTATGGTTATTATTGGGATATTGTTTTTAATATCAATTGTTATATTGATAAATTTATTTGCCTTCTCTTGTTCTTCAAATGCATCTCTTGCGTTTGATAGCAGGTTTATTATTACTTGCTCTAGAAGATCTTCATGTCCTACTAGTGAAATGTTTTCATTAGTTATCTCTATATTTATATCTATATTATGATTTGCTAATTGTGTCCCCATTATCTGTATAATAGCTTCTATAGTATGTAATAGTTTAAATGGTTTTGATTCTTGTGCCGGTTTTACAAAGTTTATAAATGTATCTATAGTCTCTGACATCTTTTGACACTGCTCTTGTATAAATTCACTACTATGTTGTATTTTCTCATCTTCTAGCATTTTCATACTTGATAATAGTGATAAATTTATACCAGTTGCACTTATCGCATTTAACGGTTGTCTCCATTGGTGGGCTATCATCCCTATCATCTCTCCCATCTGAGCTTGCTTAGATTGTTGAAAATTTTGTTTTTCTTGCTCTTTATTTTTTTGGATCTCCCTATCTACTCTCTCTTGCCACTCCCTCGCTATCACATTTGTCATATGTGTCAAAGCATACATCATTTTATTCTTTTTATCACCTCTATTTTTATCTTCATTAATTTTACTCTTGTAAATATCAGGTACAAACTCTTCCTCATTTAATGCTAATATAGTCATAGTTTCATTAAAAAGATAACTATGCTTTTCATCAGAGTAGAACTCAGCATAGGTAAAAAAGCCACTTACATTACATCTCTTAGCCATTCTATTTAACTCTAAAGAACTTTGTTTATTCAATAAACGTCGTCTTGCCATACAGGAGTAAACAAATATACTTTCAGGATGACAAACCTTGCCAAATTTATCACACATTGCCTCAGTCTCTCTTATGATAATATCAGCACTACCTATACCAAAGCGAACCTCTTCATCTTGATTAACATCCCCGGCATAAAGCAAAGAACCATCATCAAATCTATTTATACATGCTCTAGCTATTTTGTTAGAATTTCTACTTAGTATCAGCGGGATTTCCACACCTATCTTAGGTAATAAAGTTGCTATTTCTTTTCCAAAATATTTTTCATATATCTCTATCGTTGGTCTTCCATCTAGTTCATAAACTCTATTTCCAATACTTTTTGTAACTCTCATTGGTAAGCCAACAGCATCCCAGCCAAACTGATAATTGTTTTTTACTATCAACTCATTACTTTTAATGACTACACCAACAGCACCACAAGAAATTAGATTACCTTGATGAGATACATAAGTTTGTTTAAACTCAGCATTATCTCCAGCCATACCGCCTGCTAATATATATCTATTTTTTGAAATATTTCTTGCACCATTAATAAAATGCTCCCCGTTTATCACTAAACCTGCTGTAAACAAAATCATAGCTTTTGCATCAGGGGCATCAAGACTTAAAGCTAATCTTTTTCCCATCTCATAAGAGTCATCATCATATGTAATATCAGCTGATATAATTGTACTTTTTTCAAAAACAGAAACACTTATAATAATCTTATTAGTTGTTACTATATTGGTATCTATCTCACCATCAGTAGTAACACCTATTATATGTGCATCTGGGAGATTCTCACTCAAAGCAGATGCAACACTAGACATCATCTCTTCTGTAGGTACTCCACAAAAAAACTGGACTAGACACTCTTTTTTGGATGCAAAATCATGTTCTATCAACCACTTTTTTAGTAACTTTTCATTCTTATATTTATGGTTTAGCGTATACATTTAATCTTCTTTTTTTCTATATTTATCATATGAGTTACTTTTAAAAGCAAATCTAATATTTTGTCCATCTGCACTGGTTTAAGCAAAACACCATCAACTTTAAAATTGGAAACTTCACCAAAATTATCACTGCTACTATATGCCGTTAAAATAATTATATGCTCAATATAATTA
>JAGGWO010000202.1 GCA_021157485.1 Sulfurimonas sp.
AGTATAAAGAAATTGCTAAACATATCAATATTATGATAAAAGAGGAACTAGGTGCTTTTGCCCAATGTGATCGTTTTATCTTTGTTCCTGGACTTCCAAAAACACGCTCTGGAAAAATTATGCGTCGCATTCTTCGTCTTATTGCAGTAGGCAAAAAAATTACTCAAGATACTTCAACACTTGAAGACCCAAGTGTTGTTGAAACGATTATAAACGCAACTAAGGAGCAAAGTTTAAAGTGACAATGAATAGGGTTAAGAGCTTTTATAGTATAATATTTCATTATAGGAGATTATTTTGAGTAAACTTTTTAACAATATATTTACTGTACCTATCGCTCTGACAATCTTACTTATAATTTTAAAATTTAACTTCATCTATCTAGTTTTTCACACTTTCGCTGAATACTTTGCTGTTTTTGTAAGTTTTAGTATTACACTTGTTTCGTACTATACATTTAGATTTACAAAAAATAGATACCTACTCTTCATCGGTTTAGGTTACTTTTGGATTGCTATCCTCGATATTTTGCATACACAAACTTACCCTGGTATGAATCTTTATGATATCACCACTGCAAATACAACACTGACATTCTGGGTGCTCACAAGAGTTTTTGAGGCTTCTATTTTACTAACTGCACCTTTTATGAGACATATAAATTTTTCTACACTTAAAATATCTTTTTCATTAGGAATCCTCACATTAGGAATCACATTCTTAGCATTCCTCTCTCCTCTAGAACTTTTTATAACAGGAGAAGGTCTCACTAACTTAAAAATAAATTTAGAATACTTAATCGTCTTTATGCTTTTGATTACTTTATACATAAACAGACAATATATAAAAGAGTTTAACAAAACTATTAATTATGCTGTTTCTCTCAGTATAATTTTAACTATACTCTCAGAACTCTCTTTTACTTTTTATACTGATATGTATGGTGTTATAAACTTTGTAGGTCACATATTAAAATTTCTATCATTTTGGGTAATTCTTCAAGCTATTATTAAAACCTCGCTTAGTGAACCATTCTCGCTCATGCAAAAAGGTGCTTCAACCTATAACAATATCCCTGTTCCTGCTGTTGTTGTAGATGAGAGGGGAATAATAAGACAGGTCAATCAAGCTGCTTTATCATTTATTGCTAAAGATGAGAGTGATATTATTGGAAAATCAAATCACACTATATTGCATCCAAAAAATCTCTCTTATAATAAATGCCCAATCTGTCAAGCTATAAAAGCACAAGAGTATATAAAAGAGTACGAGATCAAAGATACACAAAGAAACACCTTTACAGAGTACTCTTTAAGTCCCATAAACTATAAAGATGATGAAGCTATTGGAGTCGTGCAGATATCAGTTGATACTACCCAAAAAAGAAAACTCCAAAGAGCTATGACAAACCAGTATAAACTTTTACAGAACATAGTCAACACTGTTCCTATTAGAATATTTTGGAAAGATTATGATGGTAAGTATTTAGGTGCCAACAATCTCTTTTTAGAAGATGCGAAACTCAAATCAGAAGATGATATTATCGGTAAAGATGATTTTGAGATGGTTTGGGGCGAGACAGAAGGTCAACTATATAGAGATGATGACCTCGAAGTTATGAACACTGATACACCAAAACTACACTTTGAAGAGTTACAGACCAATGATGAAGGTAATACTACTGTTTTATCTACATCAAAAGTTCCACTCAAAGATGTAGAGGGAAGAATCATAGGTCTTCTTGGAACATATGAAGATATAACAAATAGACGAAATATGGAAAATAAGATAATTGAGCAGTCTGAAACGCTCAAACATCAAGCAACTCATGATGCACTTACTCTTCTTCCAAATAGGCTACTCTTTACAGATAGACTTGAAAATACAATCTTAAAAGCTAAACGCAACTCAAATGAGTTTGCAGTTCTTTTTTTGGACTTAGACCAATTTAAACAGATTAATGATTCACTTGGCCATCACATAGGTGATGAGATACTTGTAACGATTGCCAAAAGACTCAAAAAAACTATCAGAGAAGGAGATACTCTCGCTAGACTTGGTGGCGATGAGTTCACTATTATTATCGATAACTATAAATCTCTCTCTATTATCTCTACACTATCTCAAAAAATTATTGACTGTACTACGCAAGTTATTGAGATAAAAGATCATAAACTTTATGTAACATCAAGTATAGGTATAAGTCTTTATCCTAGGGATTCTGAGGATGCCCAAAATCTTCTAAAATTTGCTGATGCTGCAATGTATAAAGCAAAAGATGAAGGACGAAATAACTTTCAGTTTTACTCTGATGATATGACTAAAAAAGCGATGCAAAGAGTCACAATGCAAACAAATTTAAGTGAAGCCATAAAAGAAGAAAACTTCAAAGTTTATTATCAACCTCAAATAGATACAAAAACAAACACAGTATCTGGGCTAGAAGCTTTAGTGAGATGGCAAGATAAAGATGGAAATTTTATACCACCTTCTGAGTTCATACCTCTTGCTGAAGAGACAGGAATGATAATTGAGTTAGATAGAGTTGTTATGAAAAAAGCTCTATCTCAGCTAGAAATTTGGAGACGTGAGGATGTTTTCAATGGTACACTCTCTTTAAATCTTGCGATGAAACAGTTACAAAGAGATGATTTTGTAGAGTTTATTACAGACACTTTAAAAGACAAAAACTACTCTGCAGGTTCAATAGAACTTGAAGTTACCGAGAGTGGTCTAATGCAAAAGGCAGATGAATCAATAGAAAGACTAAATACCCTAAAATCTTTAGGTATAAAAATTTCTATAGATGATTTTGGTACAGGCTATTCATCACTCGCATATATAAAAAAGCTACCTATTTCAAAGATTAAAATTGACCGCTCATTTGTCTCTGACATACCTGAAGATAAAGATGACGTCTCTATTGTAAAAGCGATTATTGCTCTTGCTAAGAGCTTAGAGTTAGAGATTTTAGCTGAAGGTGTTGAGACCAAAGAGCAAAATGAGTTTATGATAGAACATGATTGTCACCTTATCCAAGGTTACTATCATGCAAAACCAATGTCAAGTAGTGATACGGAGAAATTTTTAAAGAGTTTTTAAAAAAACAGAACTTTTTTTGTCAAAGCCATTTTCTTCATAAAATCTATGTGCATCTTCTTTTGCAAACCCTGAAGATAGCACAATATTTTCACACATTCCCATCTTTGCATAATCAACTAAGTAATCAAGCATCATTTTTCCATACCCTTTAGCTCTATATTTTTTATCAGTAACTAAATCAAAAACATAGAGATGTCGTTTATGATAGAGATTCGTCTGAACTGCAACACCAGCATAGCAAATGAGTTCCTCTCTGTCCATAATTCCAATCATTTTATACTCCATATGTCTCATGTCATATATCAGGTCTTCAAACTCTTTATACGACAACTCAATACGAAGCTGTGATAAGACTTCATAAACAGTTTGTAGTTCTTTTAAATCTAATTCTCTTATTTGCATGAATATCCTCTAATTTATAAACATATTTTATAATAAATTTGTTACAATAGAGAATAATAATATATATAAGGGTGTCAAATGGCAAAGAAGAACTACTATAATGTAATAATTGTTGGAGGTGGTATCTCAGGTACCGCTCTTTTATATACGCTTGCAAAGTATACAGATGTGAAAGATATCGCACTTTTTGAGAAGTATGATGAAGTAGCTACTCTAAACTCATCCGCTAAAGGTAACTCACAAACTCTTCACTGTGGAGACATTGAGACTAACTACACTTTAGAAAAAGCCAAGATAACAAACAGAACGGCAACTATGGTTGAGAACTACGGTAAGCTTTATGGTTATGACAACAAATATATGTTTCAAATCCCTAAAATGGCTTTAGGTGTTGGAGATAAAGAAGTTAAGTTTATTAAAGATAGATATAAAGAGTTCAAAAAAGAATTCCCATATATGGAACTTTGGGATAAAAAACAACTTGCAAAAATTGAACCAGCACTTCTAAAGGGTCGAAAAAAATCTGAAGACATCACCGCGATGGGTACAAAAAAAAGATGGAGTGCTGTTGATTTTGGAAAGATATCTAAAAGTTTTGTAAAAAATGCAAAAAAAGAGAATAAAAATATAGATGTACACTTAAGCAAAGAAGTTGACCATATAGAAAAAAAAGGTGATAAATTTAAAGTTATTGTAGAGGGCAAAGCATACTATTCAGATTATGTTGTTGTAGATGCAGGAGCGCACTCACTTCTTCTAGCTCATAAAATGGGTCATGGAAAAGATTACTCTTGTCTTCCAGTTGGTGGAAGTTTTTACTACTCTAAAATTGATTCACTAAAATCAAAAGTATATACAATTCAAAATCCAAAACTTCCATTTGCAGCGATTCATGGTGACCCTGATATTGTTAAAGACAATATAGTGCGTTTTGGTCCAACCGCTATCGTTTTACCAAAACTAGAGCGTTATCATCATGCTCACTTTTTAGACTTTTTAGAAACACTTGCTCCATCTACGGAAGTTATTGAAGTGTTTTATGATCTGATGCACGATAGCGATATACGTGAGTATGCAATTAAAAACTTTTTATATGAAGTTCCAGGTATTAGACGTAAACTTTTTGCAAAAGAGGTTAGAAAAATAGTGCCTTCAATGACAAAAGACGACATAGAGTTTGCGGAGGGGGTTGGTGGATTACGTCCTCAAGTTATAGACAAAAAAACTAAAAAACTTTTCCTTGGAGAAGCTAAAATAACTACAGGTGAAGGAATTGTATTTAACATGACACCATCTCCTGGAGCAACAAGCTGTTTAGGTAATGCTCAAGAAGATGCAATCCTAATTTGTAAATTTTTAGGTAATAAATTTAAAGCGAAAAAATTCGATAGAGAGTTGGTAACTCCAATTCCATACTAGGAATAAACTTTTCTTTAAATCTTTTTTGCTCTAAAAAGTTAACATAAGAATAAGTAATAAAGTCATAGAATAGTTTATATAGAAATTCTTCAAGGAGTTTACTATGAAAAATTCAATTACTATGACTGACAACCGCACAGATAAATCTTATGATTTTGACATTCTAAACGCAACTCGAGGTCCAAGCGTCGTTGACATATCAACTTTTTATGCTAAAACAGGAATGTTCACATACGATAATGGTTTCACTTCAACTGCAAGCTGTAAATCTGAAATTACCTTTATTGACGGCGAAAAAGGTGAGCTTAGATACCGCGGTATTGAGATAGAAGAACTTGCGACAAAGCATACTTACCTTGAAACCTGCTACTTACTTCTAAACTCAAAGCTTCCAAACAAAACAGAGCTAAAGGAGTTCGATTTAGAACTTCGACATCGTTCGCTTGTTCATGAAAACCTAAGACATCTTTTTGCTGCGTTTCCTGCAGGTGCTCATCCTATGGCAACACTTTCAGCAGCAACAGCAGCCCTCTCTACATTTTACTATGACCATATAGAGATTGCAAACGAAGATGGTTATCAAGAGATGGCAAGACGAATCATTGCCAAAATCCCAACCTTAGCTGCGTTTGCGTTTAGACACTCTATCGGTGCTCCTTTTATTCATCCAGATATTGACAGAAGCTACACTGAGAATTTTCTCTATATGATTCGCGCTTATCCTGGTGGAAAAATGCATAGAGGAGTCAATGGAGAGCACAAAATTAAAGAGATTGAGATTAAAGCTCTTGATACTATTTTTACTCTTCACGCAGACCATGAACAAAATGCATCAACAACTACTGTTAGGGGAGTAGCTTCCACTGGTGCTCACCCTTATGTAGCTATCAGTTCAGGCATATCTGCACTTTGGGGAAGAGCTCATGGTGGAGCGAATGAGTCTGTAATCAAGCAGCTTGAAATGATAGGAAGTGTTGATAGAGTTAATGAGTTTATAGCTCGTGCAAAAGACCCAAATGATGACTTTAGATTGATGGGTTTTGGTCACCGTGTTTATAAAAACTTTGACCCTAGAGCTAAAATATTGAAAGGTTTACAAGACCAACTAAAAGATGAGTTAAATCTTGATTCTAATCTTATGGAAATAGCTCAAAAAATTGAGAAGATAGCACTTAATGATGAATATTTTATAAGTAGAAAACTTTATCCAAATATAGATTTCTACTCTGGAGTAATCCTAACGGCACTCCAAATTCCAAAGTCAATGTTCACTCCAATTTTCGTAATTGGCAGAACTGTCGGTTGGATTACACAATGGATTGAGTTTAAAAAGGACAAAAGCATGAAAATAGCTAGACCTAGACAGCTATATCTAGGAAAGTAATCATCTTTTAAACAAGACTTCGATATAATCGCGAAAATTTATAGGTGCCTCTTTTTGGAGCACCTAAACGAGAGAAATAATCATGGTATCAGTAAACAATCTAATAATGCGTTTTGGAAATAGAGTTCTATTTCAAGACATCAACTTAAAACTAGACCGTCATAAGCGTTACGGACTTATCGGTGCAAATGGTGCGGGTAAAACAACTTTTTTAAAAATCCTTTCTGGTGAAATCAATGAGTATGAAGGTGATGTAATTATCCCTAAAGCCAACAAGGTTGGAGTACTAGGACAAAATCAATTTGCATTTGAAGATTTTACAATTATGGATGCTGTACTTTATGGTAACAAAAGACTTTATGATGCTATTAAAGAGAAAGAAGAACTTTATGTAACTGGGGACTTTGAAGATGATGCGGTAAATAATCGTCTTGCAGATTTAGAAGTTATCTGTGTTGAAGAAGATCCAACTTATGAGTATGACGTAAATATTGCTAAAATACTTGGAAACGTTGGAATTCCGGTTGATCAGCATAATGAGCTTATGTCTACACTTGATAGCGCTGACAAATTCAAAGTACTTCTTGCACAGGTTCTTTATCCAAAACCTGATGTTTTGTTCCTTGATGAGCCTACGAATAACCAGGATATTGAGACTATTAGCTGGTTGGAAAATGAACTAAAACGCCACGAAGGTACTTTAGTTGTAATTTCACACGATAGACACTTCCTAAACGCAGTTGTTACAAATATTCTTGATGTTGATTACCAAAAAATTCGTGAATTTACTGGTACTTATGATGATTGGTATATCGCTGCAAATGTTCTTGCTAAACAACTAGAGCTTGACAATGCAAAAAAACTCAAAGAAAAAGATGAACTAGAAGCTTTCGTAAGACGTTTCTCAGCTAATGCATCTAAAGCTAAACAAGCAACTTCTCGTCAAAGAAAACTTGATAAGATGGAATTAGAAGATATTAAGCCATCTTCACGTCGTGATCCAAGTATCGTCTTTAAAGCAAAAAGAAATATGGGTGATGAAGCACTTGATCTTAAAAATATTTCTCACTCTTATGGAGACAATGAAGTTCTTAAAGACATCACACTTAAATTTGAGCCAGGTGAGAAAGTTGCACTTATTGGTGGAAATGGTGTTGGTAAATCTACTCTATGTAAAATCATAATGGAAGAGATGAAACCCGACAGTGGTGAAGTTGTATGGGGTGCTACGATTGAGAACTCATACTTCCCACAAGATACTGCAGATATTATAGAGGGTGATGGTACTCTTTATGACTGGCTACGTGCATATGATCCTAAGCGTGAAATAGCTGAGATTCGTAACTGTCTTGGTCGTATGCTATTTAATGGTGAGCAGCAAGAAAAAGGTGTTAAATCTATCTCTGGTGGTGAAAAGCACAGAATGATGTTAAGTAAAATGATGCTAGAGGGTGGAAACTTTTTAGTTCTTGATGAGCCTTCAAATCACCTTGACCTTGAGGCCATTGTTGCACTTGGTGAAGGTCTTTTAGAGTTCAAAGGAAATGTAATCTGTGTATCTCACGATAGAGAGCTACTTGATGCATTTGCTTCACGTATTATTGAGCTTCACCCTGATGGTACTTTTACTGACTTCAAAGGCTCTTATGAAGAGTTCGCAGAAGCAAGAGAAAAAGGAACTATATAATGGCTAAATATAAAAAATTTCTTGGTCTTGGCATTGCTGGGAACTTTGCACTTCATCTAGACCAAGCCGGTGAAGCAGAAGATTTTAAAGATGTTATCACAGCAGAGGAAGCTGCACCAAAAGGGATGTTTCCATTTTTCTTACCAAGAATGCAAAATCCTGTTAATAAAGCCGAACTAACTGCTAAAAAAATCTTAACAACTTATCCTCTTGGAGCTGATAATATTAAACTTCCTACAGATAAAGAGTTAAATGTTCAAGCAGAGCCTGAAGTTGGACTTATCTGTGATTTAGAGTACACAACTGGAAGATTATCCAAAATTACTCCTAGATACTTTGGTGCTTATAATGACTACTCTATTCGTGTTAAAGGTGCTGAGAAAATCAGTGATAAGAAAAACTGGGGTCATGAGACTAAAGGTTTTTCAAATAACATTATTGAGATAGATAAATTTAGTGCTGGTGGGAACATAGATAACTACTCAATTTGTAGTTTTTTAAGACGTGATGGTGAAGTTCACGCTTATGGTGAAGATGTTGAATTGACTGGATACAGCTACTTTCATGAAAAGTTAGTTGATTGGATATTAAATCAGATTAACACTCAAGAAAACTTTGGTCCGCTTGAGCCTTTAAATGAGTATATTCACGCTTGTGACAATCCACCTGAAGCAATTATTAGCATCGGTGCGACACGTTATACAGAATTTGGAGAGAAAACATTTTTAAAGCCAAATGATGAAAGTATTGTAATAGTTTACAATCATACTAAAATAAGTTCTGAAGATGTATTAGAGTCTGTTAAAACTTCTAAATATGACAATGAAAACATGAGTGTTTTGGCACAGAAAGTAATCTAGTTGCAAACAGGTATCTATGAGCATTATAAGGGTAATCAGTATAAAGTTATAGATACCGCTAGACATAGTGAAACAGATGAACTTCTAGTCCTTTACAGACCTATGTATGGAGATGAAAGTTTATGGGTAAGGCCCTTTGCAATGTTTTTTGAAAAAGTAACTGTAAATGGTATTTTAGTCCCCCGTTTTAAATACATTGGAGATATAGATGAGTAGAGGTAAAAAGCTGGATATTTTTATCGGTGGAGATATTGATGATAGTTGGGCTCAAGTAGAGTCGAAAAGAAAAACTACAATCTCTAATGAAATCATAGAACCTTCAAAACATTTTTTAGTCTTTGCAAAAGAGAAACGCAGAGGTAAAACTGTCACTCTAGTTGGTGAGTTTCAAATCTCACGTGAGGATGCAAACGCAGCACTAAAAACTCTAAAGAAAAAACTTGGCTGCGGCGGAAGTTACAAAGATAATTGGATGGAGTTTCAAGGCGATTTAAAAGATAAACTCAGAGAACTTTTACTCAAAGATAACTTTAGATTTAAACACGGACACTAAGCGCTTATTTCATCTATAGTTTGAGTCTTAGCCTCACTTACATTTGATGTAATGATATATCTATCTCTTCCTGTCTCTTTTGCTTCATATAACATCTCATCAGCACGTGATATTAAAATATCTTCGTTCAGGGCATCATCAGCTATGCAACAAACTACACCTATGGACATTGTAAGATATTGATTCACTTTTGAGTTCTCATGCTTAATCTCTCTACCTCTTATGTCATCACAAATATCACGAGCCAACTTAGCACTATTTGATTCATCAGTTTGAACTAATAATACACCAAACTCTTCACCACCAAGTCTAAATACAAAATCAGCTGGTCGCCTAAGAGTGTCTTTTAAAACTTTTGCAACAGATTTTAGAGCAAAGTCACCCTCAACATGTCCGTAAGTATCGTTATATTGCTTAAAGAAATCAATATCTAACATCATAAAAGTTATATAACTATTATTACGTTTTGCTCTTTTTAACTCTCTGTCATAAATCATATTAAAATATCTTCTATTATGCAGTCCTGTTAAAGAATCCGTATATGAAACATTTTCTAACTTTTTATTTGCACGACGTAGTTTCCTTGTTGCTTCTTCAAGTTTTGTATGATCTTTTTGTATACTGCTAAATACATATAAAGATATTCCTAAAATTGCTATAATTATTAATGCTAACACCACTCCTAATTGAATAATAGTATTGTTATAACTTTGTAAAAATTTCTTTCTTTCAAAATTTGCAATATTTATTTCGTAATTGATTAGTTTTTGAATTACGGTATTTATATGTGATATTTTTTTCTCTAATACAGTGAGAGAAAGTCTGCTTAAATCCATCTCACGTTGTGAAGCTTTTAAAATTCGTACAAAATAACTATTTATATATTTAATCTCTAGTGCTGCATATTCTAGGTATTGAAGTTCATCATCTCGTTTAAAATGAGACTCATAACTTTTCCATTTTTTATTAATTTTAAGGAGTGATTTTTCAATGGAATTTGCAGCCTCTGAGGAGCTTATTTCATCTCTTGTAACTTTATGTACTGATGTTGCTAATTCGTTATGATAGGTATGCATTATATCATTTAGTTCAGTCACTGGTACCAATGAACCAAAATAGAGAGAATCAATATTTTTCTTCATTGAGTTTATATTCATACTACCCATAACTCCAACAGTTATAAGTCCCACTGTAATAAGTAAAAAAAGAAAAAACAGCTTACTTCTTAATTTCAATGCTTCAACAAATTGCATAGCACTCCCTTAATGTTATACCTAACAAAGCATTACTTATTCCATTGTTATATTTATGTGATTAAATAACTTGAAATTATTAAACATATAAAATAGTGCTACTTTTATTCCCAAATTAAACTCATCTTAAATAATATCTATAAAGTTTTGACATAAGTCAAGGTCGATTAACCTTAGTAGTGATAGTATTTATACTGTTAATGGACACCTTAACAAACCGAAATATTTCATTATTTTACATTGTTATATTTCAACAAATATTATTAAATAGGAGAAAATATGTCACTTTCAAGAAGAGAATTTCTTAAGAGTTCAGCAGCAGCATCAGCTGCAGCAGCTATCGGTATGGCTGTACCTGCTGAACTAGAAGCGGCAGCTCAAAAGGCTGAAGGCAGTTGGAGATGGGACAAGGCAGCTTGTCGTTTCTGTGGTACTGGTTGTGGTATTATGATGGCAACTAAAAACGGTAAGATCGTTGCTGTTAAAGGGGATCCTGCAGCTCCAGTAAATCGTGGTCTTAACTGTATTAAAGGTTACTTTAATGCTAAGATTATGTACGGTGCAGATAGACTTACTCAACCACTACTTCGTGTTGGTACAGATGGTAAGTTTGATAAAAAAGGTAAGTTTGCTCCAGTAACTTGGGAAAGAGCTTTTGATGAGATGGAAGTAAACATCAGAAAAGCACTTAAAGCAAGTGGTCCTGAGGGAGTAGCAGTATTTGCATCTGGTCAATATACAGTTATGGAAGGTTATGCAGCTCAAAAGATGATGAAAGCTGGATTCCGTTCAAACGCAATCGATCCTAATGCTCGTCACTGTATGGCATCTGCGGTTGTTGGTTTTTATCAAACTTTTGGTATTGATGAACCATCTGGTTGTTATGATGATATCGAACTTACTGATACTGTTGTATCTTGGGGTTCAAACATGGCAGAGATGCACCCGATCCTTTGGTCTCGTGTAACTGATAGAAAACTTTCTGATCCAGAAAGAGTTAAGGTTATCAATATGTCTACTTATAGACATAGAACTTCTGATTTAGCTGATATTGAAATCATTTTTTCACCAAACACTGACCTTGCTATGTGGAACTATATTGCTCGTGAGATTGTTTATAATAATCCAGATGCAATTGACTGGGACTTCTTAAAGAAAAACATTGTATTTGCTGCTAGTCCGGTAAATATGGGTTACGGTATGAGAAGAGCTGGTGAAAAATCTATTACACCTGTAAGACCTGATGGTTCTGCTGGTAAATATACTGCTAAAGAGATGGAAACAATTAATCAAGAGATGAAACATGTTGTTTCTGCAAAAGAAGCACCTGCACTTGAAGCTTATGGCTATAAAGAAGGTGATGTAATGGTTAATAAGCCAGCTGGCTTAAAACACTGGGAAATTTCTTTTGAAGAGTACAAAAAATTCCTTGAACCATATACTCTTGAGTATGTAGCAAAAATCTCTAAAGGTGATCCAGATGAGGACATCAAAGAGTTCGAGCAAAAACTACAAGCGTTAGCTGACTTATACATTGAAAAAGGTCGTAAAGTAGTATCATTCTGGACTATGGGTATGAATCAACATACGCGTGGAACATGGGTAAATACTCTTTCTTACAATGTACACTTTATGTTAAATAAACAAGCACTTCCAGGTTCTGGTGCATTCTCACTAACTGGACAACCTTCAGCTTGTGGTACTGCTCGTGAAGTTGGTACATTCTGTCACCGCTTACCGGCTGATATGATGGTTAAAAATCCTAAGCATAGAAAAATTGCTGAAAACAGATGGAAAATTCCTGAGGGAACTCTAAATCCTGTTGGTAACCAACACATTATGAAAATTCATCGTGATATTGAAGATGGTGTTGTTAAGTTTGCATGGGTAAA
>JAGGWO010000244.1 GCA_021157485.1 Sulfurimonas sp.
CCTACATCTCTTGCCAATTTTATCACTTCATCATTAAACATCGACACTTGTTCTGGTTTATGAGCATCAGAAGCAAATGTTATAGGAATTCCAAGATTATAAGCTTGCTGTAAAAGACTTAATGATGGATAAGCTTCACCTATTGGTTTTCTATATCCGGCAACATTTAATTCTAAAACCATATCTGCTTGTTTTATAGCTTCTAGAGCAGCTTTAGCCATCTCATTTATATTACCATTTGGCATAAATTTGAAAACTTTTATAAGGTCCAAATGCCCAACTATATCAAATAATTTACTCTTAGCCATCTCCTCTATAGTATCAAAATATTTCTGCCAAATTTCATCTATATCTTGGTCTTTGTATCTTCCAATGAATTCCGGATTATCAAATCCCCAACCCTCTATAAAGTGAACGGAACCGATTAAGTAATCAACATCTGCGTTTAAGACTCTTTCATCCATGTGTCCTTTGAGATAATCAACTTCGTAGCCTAAAAGTATTTCGATTTTGTCTTTATACTTCTCTTTAGCTCTCAAAACGTCTTTTTCATATTTTTCCATGTCCGAAAAAGCCATGCGATATTTAGGGTCAAAATCCATAGGGGCATGATCAGAAAAACCAAACTGTTTTGTACCTGCTTTTATGGCTGCTTCAATATAATCATCTATCTCGCCAACAGCGTGATTGCAAAGAGGGGTATGGTTATGTAAATCGACTATCATTATTTCTCGCTTTTAGAGTAGTACTATATATTTTATGCTATTATAGTGACAATTAATAAATTTGACGAATTTACAGATGGAGAATCTTTTATGACACAAGAAGAACTAGATGCCTTAATGAATGGTGACATGGGTGATATTAATGAGCTTGCAGATGAAGTTGTCCCGGAGGAAGAAGAAGTATCCCAAGAGCCTTCAACTGATGCTCCCAACGAAGAAGATGATATCCCTAGCGGCTATAATGATGACACAGCTCACCATTGGCCACTTCCTGCTACTGATGAAAACAAAATGGTTCACCAGCTTGATGATGTTACAAAAGAGAGTGAAGAGAAAGCAAGTGAAATCTTTGATATTATTGAGGGGATTAGTAATGATTTAATGGAGAAAGAGGAGAATGTACAGAGGTCGATAGATACATTCACTGAAAATGTCGAACTTTTTACAACTCTAAGTACAAAGTTTCCAGATGTTGAAGCTTTTAAAACTTCTTTAGAAAAAAATGAACTAGCATTAAATAGTTCAAGTGAAACTATGGAAGCACTTCAAAATAGTGGCGATTCTATCATGAGTATTATGGATATTATGCAGTATCAAGATATCCATCGTCAAAAAATAGAGCGTGTTATTAACGTTATGCGTGCCTTATCAAAATATATGAATACACTATTTGAAGGTAAAATAGATGATGATAAGCGTGTATCTTCTGCTACACATATTGCTGGTGATACTCACAATGATGTAGCCTCAACTGATGATATCGAAGCTCTTTTAGCTCAGTTTGGACAGTAATGCAAAAAGTTGAGTTACTTTCTCCTGCTGGAACTTTAGAAAAATTAAAAATAGCACTTGATTTTGGTGCAGATGCTGTTTATGGTGGGGTAAGCCATTTCTCACTTCGCATTCGCTCTGGAAAAGAGTTTAGTATGGAAGATTTTAAAGAGGGGATAGATTACGCTCACTCAAAAGGTAAAAAAGTTTATGCAACAATAAATGGATTTCCTTTTAACTCTCAACTATCACTTCTTAAAAAACATATCGTCGCAATGGCAGAACTGAAGCCTGATGCGTTCATAGTTGCGACTCCGGGTGTTTTAAAATTGTGTAATGACTTAGCACCGGATATGCCACTTCACCTTTCAACTCAAGCAAATGTTATGAATGTTCTAGATGCTCAAATTTATCATGATATGGGTGCTACTCGTATTATCACGGCTCGTGAGATTTCACTCAAAGACTTAGTTGCTATTAAAAAAGAAATTCCAGATTTGGAGTTAGAAGTTTTTGTTCATGGAAGTATGTGTTTTGCATATAGCGGGCGTTGTCTTATATCTACACTTCAGAGTGGTCGCGTTCCTAATCGTGGAAGTTGTGCAAACGATTGTCGTTTTGATTATGAACTCTACGCTGCAAACCCTGAAACTGGAACTCTATTTAGACTTGATGAAGAAGAGGGCGTTGGTACTTACATTATGAATGCGAAAGATTTGAATCTTGCATCACATATGAAAGAGATACTTGATAGTGGAGTAGTTGACTCTGTTAAAGTTGAAGGTCGTACAAAAACAGCTTATTATGCGGCAACTACTGCAAAAGCTTACCGAATGGCGATTAATGACTACTATGATGGAACATTTAATGATGAGAAGTATCAGTATGAACTTCAGTCTCTTCAAAACCGTGGTTATACGGATGCTTACTTAGTATCACGTCCTTTTGAAAGACATGATACTCAAAGTTTAGACTTTACTATGCAACTTGGCACACACCAAGTGAGTGGAGTTGTAAACGCAGAGGGAACACACTTTTTATGTAAGTATAAAACGCTTCCAAATGATGAGATGGAAGTTGTATTTCCTTTAGGCTCAAAAGTTGAGATAGTAGATAATGAAATAGGCTCAACGTATGAGAGAGATGGCCGTTTTTATATGAAAATGAAACAACTCAAAGCTAAAAATGGAAAAATATGGGAAGAAATTCATAGCGGAAACGTAAATGAGATAATTCTTCCAACATCATTTCCTTCATATACATTTTTTAGAGTTCCTGCTGATTTAAGAATGGGAACTAATCCGAAAAAATAAAAAATATTGTATAATTCCAAAAATGAAATATAGGATAAAATAGATGAAATTTGTATCAATAGTAATGGGTTCAAAAAGTGATTATGAAGTAATGAAATCGTGTTCAGACACATTTGAAGCATTTGGTGTTAACTATGAGATGATTATCTCTTCGGCTCACCGCTCACCAGAGAGAACAGCAACTTATATTGCTGAAGCTGAAGCTAAAGGTGCACAGTGTTTTATCGCTGCTGCTGGTATGGCTGCACATTTAGCTGGTGTTTTATCTTCTAAGACTGTTAAACCAATTATTGGTGTACCCATGAGTGCTTCTGCACTGAGTGGAATCGATGCTCTTTTATCAACTGTACAAATGCCAGCTGGTATGCCGGTTGCTACTGTTGCTATAGGTAAAGCTGGTGCTATAAACTCAGCATACTTAGCAATGCAAATATTAGCACTTGATAATGAAGAGTTAGCTATTAAACTAAAAGAAGATCGTATAGCAAAAGCTAAAAAAGTTGAGATGGATTCTTTAGAGATTGAGACAATTATCAAATAATATTTAGTAAAAAAGGGTTTGGAATGCAGTGGATGAGTGATGAAGAGTACAGTAACTTAACTGGTTTAGATATTTCAGCGATTGAAGATTTAATACAGCGCGGAAAACTTAGCATAAAAGTTGAAGATGGTGTTAGATATATAGACCCATCTAAAGGTGCTGGGGAAGTTGTACCTGCTCAACTCAGTGAACTCTCTAAGCGCAACACTCATGAGATGATAGTTCAACCTGAATTTGTTGAAAAAACGATAGGTACTATCATCAACCTCCATGAAAAAGTACTAGATGCAAAAGATGAGACTATTGAAGCTGTAAAAGTTGAAAATGAGTTTCTACGTGAGGCTCTTGGTTCGCTTCAAGAACTTTACGATGAAGATAGAAAAACAATTGCAACCTTAACTGAACAGTTAAAACTTTCACAACAAGAAGTAGAATTTATGAGACGTAAATATAAACTGATGTGGAATAAAGCAATCGAAGAACACACTGATAAATAATGCTGATAGATGAAGCTTGTGTAACTTGTATAATTAACCAAAGCGTAAAAGTTGCAGACGCAATAAACGCAACTCCCTCTTTAAAAGAGAACCTCACGTCAACGATTGAAGACATGAGTAGAGATTTCTCATTTAACAACAATCCCCCAGAAATTGCCGCTGATGTTTATGAAAAGATGGCACTAATTGCTAACAAAACAGATCTTTATGATGAGGTAAAAG
>JAGGWO010000027.1 GCA_021157485.1 Sulfurimonas sp.
GGACTTTAGACCTGTTTTTGAGTTTATAGAGTCTGCGTTTGATGATGTAAAACTTCTTCTTTATTTCACGGACTTAGAGGGTAGATTTCCAAAAGAGGAACCCTCTTACAGTGTGAAATGGATTTCTTCAAAAGAAGAAGAAATTCCTTTTGGAGAGTTGATTATTATATAAGAACTTGGTTCTTACCTGCATTTTTAGCATTGTATAGCATCATGTCTGCTTGATTAATTACTTCTTCTAAACCATCTTCACTGTAGAGTGCAACACCAATAGATACAGTAAACTGTATAGCCTCTTTCTTATCGGTGTAAATCACTGAGGATTCTACATCTTTTCTTAATCTATCAAATATTTCAACAGCAGAAAACCTATTTATATTTTTTAATACAATACAGAACTCTTCTCCACCAAATCGTGATACTATATCTCTATAGTTTGTACTAGACATCAGAACATCAGCGAGATGAACTATAACTTTATCGCCAAAATCATGCCCATAGGTATCATTTATTTTTTTAAAGTTGTCTATATCTAACATGCCTACAGCAAACTGTTCATGTAAACCATCTTCTTCATTTATGTATTCATCCATACTTTTAAAGAAGTATCTGCGGTTATACAGACCAGTTAAAAAGTCACGGTTTGCATGATTCGTTACTGTTTGTATATTTTCAAGAGCTTCTATAGAGTTGTTTACACGACATGAAAACTCCTCTTTTGAGAATGGTTTGTTTATATAGTCATTTGCCCCTTGCTTTAAAAAGAGTGCATTTATGTCCTCATCCTCATTTGAAGAGAGAGCGATGATACAAAGATCACTTTTGTTATGCTCTTTTCTTACTTCATTAACAAGCTCTAATCCATTCATAACAGGCATATTGTAATCTGTAATCATAAGAGAAATATCTGGATGCGTTGCAAGCATTCCTATAGCTTCTTCCCCATGAGCAACTGTGTAAACTTTGTAAAAAAGGTTTTTTAAAAGCCTTTCCATTGTTTTTCTAAAAACCATAGAATCATCAACAACTAAAACTTTGTGATTTTGATTTTGTTGTAGTCTGCGTATGATATTGATAGTATAATTGATATCACCAACACCACCCTTATTTACGTAATCAATGATATTTTTTTGTAATATCTTTTTTCTAAAATCTTTGTCGATATTTCCACTAAGAACGATAGCAGGCTGACCTTTAGAGAGTACATAATCAACAACTTCACCATTAGGTGCATCGGGTAGATTAATATCTAGTAGAGTTACAAAGTATTTGTACTTATGTAAAAATAGTTTTGCTTCTGAGAGTTGGTAAGCAATATCTACCTCAAAATCTAGAGCAGTTTTGATTTTTTTGGCTAAAAGTTTCGCTAATGTTTTGTTGTCTTCTACTATTAATATTCTATTCATACGATATTCTACTATAATTCGTTTATGATTAATTTAAGTGATATTCTCTCAACGCTAAAAAACAAAGAAAATATATTTTTAACTGGTGGTGCGGGTGTTGGTAAAACTACAATTACAAGAGAGATAATTAAAGAGTATGAAGACGAGGCTAAAAAAGTAGCTAAGCTTGCATCTACAGGAATGGCAGCTACTTTGATAGGTGGACAGACTCTACACAGCTTTTTAGATCTTGGAATCGCAAGTGATAAAGATGAGTTAGAGTTAAATGGAAAATATGAGATAAAGAAAAAGATTAAAAAACTTATCCACTCTATGGACTTGATTGTGATAGATGAGATTTCTATGGTGAGTGATACTCTTTTTGAGATGATAGCACTGCGTTTGAAGCAGGCTGATTTCAGAGGTTCACTCCTTGTTGTAGGTGATTTTTTACAGCTTCCACCAGTAGTACGTGGATATGGCGAAGTAAGGTTCGCGTTTGAAGCAGATGAGTGGAAAGCTTTTAATTTTACAAAGATTGAGCTGACTCATGTTTACCGTACTGATGATGTGGAGTTTATAGAACTTTTAAATCATGTGCGTTTCGGTTATATTGATGAACAAATCCACAACCAACTTAATGAGTTTATTAAACCTCTGCCAGAAGACTTGAGTGAGTTCACATTTCTTTTTGGAAAAAATGCTTCAGCTCACAGGCATAACAAAACGCAACTAGAGTTCATAGATAATGAGCTCTTTGTAAAAGAGGCACAAGTCATAAAGCATTTAAAATCAGCAAAAGATGCTGAAGTAGACAGATTTATGAATGATGCAAGAATTGAGAAAGAGTTAGAGCTAAAAATAGGCTCCCCTGTTCTTTTTACAAGAAACTCTTGGAACTATTTTAATGGTGAACGTGGTGTAGTTATAAACATAGATGCAAGTTATATCTACGTTCAAAAGAGTGATAACGTAGTTGTAAAGTTAGAGAGTGTAGCTCAAAGTAAAGCGATGTGGAAAGAGAAAACAATAGATGGAAAAAAAGAGATGATTGAAGAGAATCTTTTTAGTGTCTATCAGTTTCCAATAAAGCTTGCGTTTGCAATCACCATACATAAATCACAAGGGATGTCTATAGAAGATTTGATAATTGACACTAATGAGATATTTGCACCTTCACAGTTTTACGTAGCACTCTCACGTAGCTCAAATCCGTTGCGTTTAAATCTTATAGCTCCAAGGGTTCAGTGGTATGAGTTAGCATTTGTAAATCATAAAGCCATGGAGTTTGTAAGAAAGGATAGTGCTTGTTAAAGGGAGTTGATAGAGGCATACTCTATATGCTAGCAGGCTCTTTGATATCTGCACTTAACGGAGCTGTGTCAAAGATTTTAGCAGATGATATGTCTGCAATGGAGATTGTTTTTTATAGAAATATTATCGGAGTTTTTTTAATTCTTTACGCACTTAAACATACACCACCAAAACTCTCTGGTGGCAAGTGGTACCTGCTTATAACTCGTGGTATGTTTGGTTTTTCAGCAATGATTCTATTTTTTTATACCATTACAACTATACCTTTGGGTGAAGCGATAACTCTAAATAAAACCTCACCACTCTTTGTAACTATTTTAGCCTATTATCTACTTAAAGAGCATCTTGATAAAACTACACTTTTTGCACTTTTGATTGGTTTTTTAGGGGTTGTTTTTATTGTAAAACCCTTTGGAATGGCTGTTTCGTATGAGCATTTTTTAGGAATACTCGGTGGATTTTTTGCAGCAGCTGCATATACGACTATAAAGAAAATAAAAGATATTTATGATGCTAGAATAATCGTACTCTCTTTTGTTGGAATGGGAACTATTTTACCGGCTCTTCTTTTCACTGTCGCACCATATGTTGAGGTACCAAACGCAATAAGTTTTTTATTTCCAACATTTTCATTTCCTGTCTCTATGAAAATATGGTCACTCATAATCTTCATGGCGATAATCTCAACTATTTCACAATGGCTTTTAACAAAGGCATACAGCGCATCAAATTTGAGTATTATAGGTGTAATTTCTTACACAAATATTCCATTTGCTATTGGTTTTGGATGGATGTTAGGAGATGCGTTTCCAGATGCTTTAACATTTCTAGGAATTGGACTTATTATATTTGGTGGTGTTTTAGTTGGTAGGGCAAAGAAGAGATAATATATTATATTTTACAACCTACACCAGCGATATCTTCTAGGCTTGATTCTCGAAACATTCTCTGCATAAGAAGTTTTGGTTCCATCCATTGATCGTGAAGAGCACATTTACATAAACCGTTACAAAAGCCTATCCCTAAAACGCACTGTTCATCTTTTATAGAATCATTAAAGAGGTTTAAAATATCATCAACCATTATTTCTGAAGCACTCTTGCTTAACTTATATCCACCGTCTCTACCCCTTATTGATTCCACTAAATCAGCTTTCACAAGTTCAGCCATGATTTTTGTTAAAAATTTATAAGGTATATAGAGTGCTTCAGCCAACTGTGTGGCATTAATAAGTCCTAAATCTTTTTTATCTGTGATATAAGCTAAAATTCTTATAGCATATTGAGAGGTATTACTTAACTGCATTTGTACTCTTTAATTTTTAATTAATTCGTCATATTATAACTAAATTAACATAAGTATAACAAATTTTAAATATAATTACTACTAAAAGGTAGAATTAATAATTTTTCGCTAATATTTCGACTACTACTTATGTGTAGAATTTAAAAGAGGATTTTTTATGACTGAACGTATAACGAAAAGAATGGCTAAAAATATCTATTATGGTGGTGGAACATTTGCACTACTAATA
>JAGGWO010000196.1 GCA_021157485.1 Sulfurimonas sp.
CTGTAGTTACTATGCCAATTCATAAAGAGGCTTGGATGATGGCTGGCTTAGAGTATAAAGGTCACACCGACCTACTCCGTCAGCACTTTAATCAAGATGCTATTATGATGCTTGGATGTGAGAAGATGTTTATAGCACTCTTTACCGAACATATGCCGCTCAAAGATGTTGCTTCAGCTATAAAGTATAAAAAACTAAAACAGTTCTTCTTAGATCTGCATAACTCTATTTCAAAAGAGAAGATAGCAGTTCTTGGTCTCAACCCTCATGCGGGTGATAATGGAGTACTCGGAGATGAAGAACTTAAAATAACTAAAGCCATTAAAAGTGCAAATAAAAAAATAGGTTTTGAGCAGTTTATAGGTCCAATTGTTCCTGATATTGCGTTTACTCCTCACTTTAGAGCTAACTATAACTACTTTGTAGCGATGTATCATGATCAAGGTTTAGCACCTCTCAAAGCACTCTATTTTGATGAGAGTGTGAACATATCTTTAAACTTACCAATCATCAGAACCTCCGTTGATCACGGTACTGCATTTGATATAGCTTATAGAGGTGAAGCCAACACACTTAGCTATCTAAATGCGATAAAGAGTGCTATCAGATTAAAAGATGTATAATTTGTTATAGACCGCTATAAGGTAAACAAATGAAAGCATTACTTTTTACTGTACCTCTACTCCTGATTTCAAGTTTAAACGCTAAAGATGTCATCTTAGATACAACAACTTCTCTTGTTTGGCAAGATGCCCCTATAAATAAAGATGCGTTAGTCACATATAAAGAAGCACAAAACTATTGTAAGTTTTTGACAATTGATAAATACAAAGATTTTCGTCTTCCTACTATGAGAGAACTCCAAACATTAGTAGATTATAAGAACTTTGACCCAGCAATTCTTAGTGGGTTTAAGTATATTGAGAGTACAACTTACTGGACATCAACCGTTTTTGCAGATGATGATTCAGAGTACTGGACAGTTGATTTTGAAAAAGGCTCCCGTAGTGTCAAAGCTACATACTATGATAGACATTTTAGATGTGTTCAAAAACTAAAATAGTCTTACTATTCTTAATGGTGATAACTATGGAAAATTTAAATGCCCAGAGAGCTTGTGCAGTTGCCGGAAGCTTTTACTCTGATGATAAGACTGAACTCTCTACACAGATAAAGTCACTGCTACAGACTGCAACTAAATTCGAAGAACAAGATGTTCAAGCGATTATAGTCCCTCACGCTGGTTATGTTTTCTCAGCACAAACAGCTGCAACAGCATATGCAACACTAAGTAAAAAGTATAAAAATATCTTTCTTATAGGTTCAAGTCACCATGTAAGTTTTGATGGTGCTTCAATTTATAACATAGGCAATTATAAAACGCCACTTGGTGAAATTCAAACAAATCACACAATAGTTTCACAACTTATGAAAAACTCTCTATTTACCTATAACAGAGATGCCCATACAAAAGAGCATACACTAGAAGTTCAACTTCCATTTTTGCAAACTATATATGGAGATGAATTAAATATTGTCCCTATAATTATAGCTACACAAAATATGGAAAGTATAATAGAAATATCTAAAGTTTTAAAGCCCTACTTCGATGATAAAGATAATCTCTTTATTATCAGTACTGACCTGTCACACTATCCCGACTATGAAGATGCAAATGTTGTTGATAAAAGAACTTTAAATGCATTAACTCAAAACAATCCTCAAGAGTTTATAAATACAATTGTAAAAAATGAAGGCTCAAACACTAAAGGCCTTGTTACTTCTGCTTGTGGATGGAGCTCACTTTTAGTTCTTTTAAACATGACAAAAGATGAAAACTATAAATATGAAATAGTAGAGCATAAAAACTCAGGTGATACGCAATATGGAGATAAAAATAGAGTTGTAGGGTATGGAGCTCTTCGCATTTATATGCAGAGTGATAAGTTCTCTTTAACACACGAAGAAAAAGAAGAGTTACACCAACTAGCAAAACTATCTCTCTATGAAGCGACAATAAACAATAAACGAATTGAAATTGATGAAAGTACTATATCTCCTAAACTAAAACAGCATCTTGGAGCCTTTGTGACTCTCAACAAAGACAAACGCCTAAGAGGTTGTATAGGTCAGTTTGAACCAAACCAGCCGCTTTATAAAGTCGTGACAGAGATGGCAATTTCAGCAGCAAAATTTGATAGACGATTTAATCAAGTGACAGAGGATGAACTAAAAGATATAGAGATTGAGATATCAGTTTTAACCCCAAGAAAAAAAATAAACTCAACCAATGAGATTAAAGTAGGCAGAGATGGAATCTACATAGTATATGGGGATAAAAATGGAACTTATCTGCCTCAAGTAGCTACTGACATGAAATGGAATGTTGAAGAATTTGTTAGAAGTTGCTGTGAGGAGAAAGCCGGAATATCTCCTAGTGATTGTAAAAATGCTCAGATTTTCACATATGAAGCGATAGTATTTTAATCTTTTAAAATATCTTTTTTCATTCGAGAGAATGCACTTTTTATATCATCCTCACGTACACTGTCTAAAAGATCTATATAATAACTATATACTCTCTTATTCTCTTTTGACACATCCATACGAAGATAAGTTGAGGGAAAGTTACTGAATGTTTTTTTAGCTGCGTTTTGATTTGAGTTACAAACAATTCCGCCTTTTTTAGACACTTCTAATCTGTACTCACAATCAGGAGTAAATTTATATAAACTATTTAGTGTTTCTTCTAATATTTTATCTGAAGGGAAAACTACTAATCTCATACAGGTGATTTTGTTTGTTTTTATATCTTTGTCGAAGGTTTTTACTATAGCGTTGTCACTACATCCACTAAACGCAGAGAGAAGTAACAGACTATAAATGATATATTGCAAGAACTACTACAGTTTATCTAAAGTTAGACCTACTTCTTCAAGATAGTGACGAAGTTTAACCGCAGCATCTTTAGATAACTCATTTCTATGAGAAAGCACCATTGAGTGCTCTTTTCCATTGAGGTGAATCATTGCACGATGCTTCTTGTTCATATCTACTTCAGCTCCATAATGTTCTAGTGCGTGAATCAATTTTGTTGTGTCAATATTACCTGATAATGGGTGTTCAAATATTTTTGCTATTTTTGCTTTGTGTTTGCTCATCTTTAATCCTTATATCTATATATTTAATTATCGTCTTTTAAAGATTAAAAGCGTCTTATCTTCTGTGTCGTAAAGTGAAAAAGTCTGCTTCTCTATCAGTTTTAACCCATCAAGTTTTTGAAAGGTTTTCATTTTATGGAAGTGTTGGATTATTGTGTCTTGATACTTTGTATAAGTCTCATCTTCATTTTTAGAAAACAGTGTAAATTTAGTTGCAAGTTTATCATTTTCAAACACAGCATCAACACTTAAAAACTCTTTTTCATTCTCAGAACTCATCGTACCCTCTGCAACATCACTAAAACCGTAACGAGTGTTTATATCTGCTATAAATATTCCATCATCATTTAACTTTTGGGCTACTGCGTTTAAAAACTTTACAAGTGCATCATTGTCCATAAAGTTAAGTACATCAAAGATACTTACAATTGCATCATACTTGCCATCTACATCTGCAACATCAATACACTCAGCATCAAGACCATCTCCTTTACACTCATCAATCATTACAGAGCTTAAATCAACACCCTTACACTTAACACCATCACTAATCATACGCTTCATAAAGCCACCACGACCACAACCAACGTCTAAAAGAGTTTTTACATCATAATCATCAAGCTCTGAACGATAAAGGTCATAAAGAGCTTCTGTAGCCTCTTCTATCCCTAGTAAGTGTTCAGCTTTTGCGTAAAGGTCTAAATTTGTCATTACTAAGCTTGTTCTTCTTTTACAACTTCATTGATTTTTTCATAAATATCTAAAACTTCATCTTTTTTAGCGATATAGCTATTTTTGTTAGCAATTAAGTAAGTTGAAGAAGTCATAATATCTTGAACAACTTCTAAACCATTTTGCTCCATTGTAGCACCAGTCTCAACAACATCAACAATCATATCAGCTAAACCAATTAAAGGTGCAAGTTCGATTGAACCATAAAGTTTAATAATCTCAACACTTACTGCTTTTTCTTCAAAGTAGCGTTTCGTGATATTTACCATTTTTGAAGCAACTTTTAACTCAGGTTTATTCAGGTCAAATTTCTCACCTTTTCTCATCCCGATAGATACTTTACAAATACCTTTTTTAAGATCAAGCAGACGAATAACATCAAGTCCCTGCTCTTCTAAAGTATCAAGTCCAACTACACCAATATCTGCTGCTTGATGGTAAACATAAGTCGCTACATCTTGGTTTCTAACAAGTAAAAAAGTAAAATCAGGAGTCTCTAAAATAAGCTTTCTATCATCAAATTTAAATTCATCACCAAATATTTTGCCAAATATCTCTA
>JAGGWO010000049.1 GCA_021157485.1 Sulfurimonas sp.
AGTGAAAACCAAAGCAACTATAAAAATAGATGATAAAAATCAAGCAATACAGATAGTTGAAGATAAAAAAATAGAAGTTCCAAAACAAACTATTTTAGCAAAAGAAACGCCACTCTTTAAAGCACAAGCACCAAGTGAGCATACAACGGAACAGTTAGTTGCATCAAAACAGTTTAAAGTTGAAGAAAAAACTCCAAAAACACGTGCAGATGAGACATTGAAACTTCTACTCCGTGGTGAAAAACCAGCACAGTCTAATTCTATCATGACAGCAGATTTTTCAGTGGCAACTGCTAAAGTAATCGCTCCTTCTGCAACAAGTGAAGCTACTAAATCATTAGAAAGTTTACTTCATGGAGAGAGTAGTGATAATACAGGTAGTTCGAAATTAGATGGACTTTCAGCTTTAAAACCAGATAGTTTTGAAGTGAAACTAAATGAAGCAAAACAGATGATTAAATATCTATCAAGTGATGTGAAAACTGCAATTGAGGATTACAAATCACCATTTACAAGAGTAAAAGTTCAACTTAATCCTCAAAAACTTGGTGACGTTGATTTAACTATAGTGCAACGTGGTAAAAATTTGCATATTAGTCTTAGTTCAAACTCTACAGCAATAAATACTCTTTCTGCGAATGCGAATGAGTTAAGAACGCAACTAACTAACAATGGCATAAATAATGCTTCGTTGAACTTCAATAGTCAAGACAGTTCTCACTCATCAACTGGGCAACAAGAACAGCATAGACAGCAGCAGCAGGCAGACAAAGAATATTCTCATTTTAATAGTGAAGAAGTAAATGAAGAAATTTTAAGCTCTTTAGAAATTGTAGTTCCGAACTACGCGTAAAGGATACAACATGGCAATTACATCAACAGGTGAAAACGCAGCTATAGCAGCTGAGTATCAGGCTCCTACAGTAGCAGAAGATAAAAGTATATTAAGTAAAGATGATTTTATGACTCTGCTTCTAGTCGAACTGCAACACCAAGATCCAACTGAGCCAATGGATAGTGAAAAGATTTTAAGTCAGACTTCTCAACTAGCAACACTTGAAGCGTCTGAAAATACAAATAAAGCTCTCGCTGACTTAGCAGTTTCTCTAGGTTCTTCTCAGCAATACACTACAATAGCGGCAATTGGAAAAACGGCTGACTTAGGGAGTAATGCAATAGGATATGATGAAGGTAGTAGCTCTTCATTTGAAGTATATTTTCCTCAGGAGATAGCTAGCGGAAATCTAGAGGTTCTTGATACTAATGGTAATATAGTGAGTACTATGGCGATTGAGCCAAACCCCTCTGGTGTTTACCAATTTGACTGGGATGGTACGCTTAGTAATGGTGATGCTGCAGAGAGTGCTATGTATTATATTACTGCTAGCTATAAAAATCCGGCGGGTGACGACTTAACAACAAGAATGGGAGCATATCCTATAGAGTCTGTAAGATTTGAAGATGGAGCGACACTTGTTAAAGTTGGCTCAAGTTATGTTGATATAGAGAACGTTGTAGAGATATACTAAGGAACTAGCATGATACAAGCTTTTTACACAGGAATATCAGGATTAAAAACTTACTCGGCAGGTATTGATGTTGTCTCAGATAACTTAGCAAATGTTAATACAGTAGGCTATCGAGGATATAATGCAGAGTTCGCTTCTATGTTTGAAAACTCTTTGGCATCTGCAAACGCAGGTATTATTGACAGCAGTATAGGTGTAGGAACTCAGTTAAAGACTACATCAATGATACAAACAAATGGCTCACTTCTTCTTTCTGATAAAAGTACTGATATGGCTATTGATGGTGATGGTTGGTTTGGAGTTCAAGGTAATAAAAACCCGATTTATACTCGTGATGGAAATTTTACCTTTGATGCAAAGGATGACTTAGTAACTATTGATGGTTTACATGTGTTAGGGACTATGGGTAATAATATAAGTGATAATGATATTTTAACGTCAACACTAAATGAAATTATTCTTGGTGATGTTAATGCTCAAGAGAAGCTGCGTTTTCCAAAATCTTTAACTTATCCTGCAGAAGCTACTACTACAGCTAAATTTCTTGCAAATGTTGGTACTGCTGATGGTTCTATTGTAACAGTTGGTGCAAGTGTTATTGACTCTCAAAGTAATAAAAATCACTTAAGATTAGAGTTTACAAAAGATCCTATTCAAAATCCTCCAGGAAGTCAGTGGAGCATCGTTGCAACTACTCAAAGCTTAGATGGTACTATTATCTATGACACACAAACAGGAAGTGTAGAATTTGATGCAGCTGGAGCTTTGGTTTCACATACAATGAGTACAATAGATAATAATGGAACACCCGTTACTATTGACTTAGGAAGTGGCTATGATGGTATAGTATCTATAAATATTCCTGTTGTTCCCGGTTCAAGTATTGCCAATGGAACTATTGGCGGTGACCTTCAAGGTTATGCTATAAATGAAAATGCAGAAGTGATAGCCACTTTTACAAACGGTATGCAGAGTAGTGTTGGTAAAATAGCACTATTTCATTTTCAAAATGATCAAGGACTTGAACGCTTAAATGGTTCAAGATTTCAAGAGAGCTCAAATAGCGGAGAGCCTATTTTCTTTACTGATGAAAATGGTCAAAACATTATAGGAGCAGAGGTAGTTAATTTCAAGCTTGAAGGTTCAAACTACGGGATGACAGGTGGATTAACAGAATTAATAATTTATCAACGTGCATATGATGCTAACTCTAAGTCTATAACAACCGCTGATGAGATGATGCAAAAAGCTTTAAATATGGATGCATAAACTGGAACACTAAATGCTACATATTCTTTACTAAATAAATTTATCAACTATTGATAGATAGATGTAAAGGATTTAAGATATGTTAAAATCACTTTTCTCCGGGGTATCCGGACTACAATCGCACCAGGTTGCGATGGATGTAGAAGCAAATAATATTGCAAATGTTAACACAGTAGGTTTTAAATACTCTCGTGCTAACTTCTCTGATCTTTTGGCTCAGACAAAGGCCATTGCAACAGCTCCTCAAGGACAGCTTGGTGGTAAAAATCCTGTTCAAGTTGGACTTGGTTCTACTGTAAGTTCAATGACTCGTATTTTCTCTCAAGGTTCAGTTCAAAACTCTGATAAAAATACAGATGTTGCTATTCAAGGTGACGGATTTTTTATAATCTCTCCAGATGGCGGTAATACTTATAAATTTACTCGTGCAGGAGATTTCAAGTTTGATGCAGGTGGAAACTTTGTTGACAACAACGGTTTTGTTGCTCAGGGTTGGTTAAGAGATCCTATTACTGGAACTGTTGACTCAACTGCACCAATTACAAATATTAATATTCCACCGGGACTTACAACACCGGCAAGTGCAACAGCAGAAGTTGTTTTAAAAGCCAATCTTAACTCTGGTCCACTTGTTGAAAGTTATTCTAGCGCTTATGCAGTAGCTTCAGGAACACCAAATAGTACAACAAACCCTGGACAAGGTGATGCTGTTGATGCAAATGGAAATCCAATTACATCAGGAAATATGGGAGTTATGTTTAATGAGGTAGGAGAAGCCTTTTCGCTTCAATCAGACCAAGGTATCTGGGCTTCATTCGCAAGATCATCATCTGTATCAGCAGCTCAAGCTGGTGTATCTACTTATGCAACAACAACTATGGTGGCAGGAGATGGTACTGTTGCTGATGATTTAAGTTTAACTATACGAGGTGTAGCTGGAGCCGTTACTTGGACCAATGATACAGCAGCTCATACACGAGAAGAAATGGGAGCTTTCTATGCAACAGCTATCAATAATGCTAATATAAGTGGAGTAAGCGCTAATTACGATGTAAGCACAAATGAATTAACTATTATGGATACAAATGCAGATGCCCAAAATGTCACATTTGATGATGCTGGTAGAACAGCTGAAGCTGATGGTACTTCTATTTTGGTAGGTGGAAATCAATTAAGTATAACGTTTCAATTAGATGATGGAAGTACACAAACTATTACAACATCAGGTGGAACAGGAACTGAAACGCAGGATGAAAATGGATTAAGATATGCTTCTGCGATAAATGCACAAACTGCTATTACTGGTATTGCTGCAACGTACGATGTTACAACTAATTTAACAACATTAACAAATACAAATACAAGTTCATCGGCTTCACATAATATTAATATTACTGGTATTGGTGCGAATGATAATAGTGGTTTTAATGCTTCAGAGGATAGTACAACAGCTTATAGATATCAATATGATTCCGCAGGAAGTTCTTCTATAGCTGGTGTAGACAAGACCTTTACAACAATTGCAGATCTTCGTTATGCTATGGAAGTTCAGGCAAACAGTTATGATAATGATAATGATGGCACTCCTGATGGAACAAGTAATATATCAATTATCATAAATGCTCAAGGTAAGTTTGAGATAGTTAATACTGGTGGTTCAGGTAATGATTATGATGTAAACTTAGCTATTACAGGTATGCATGCCGGTAGTGTTCCAGGTGGTGGAATAACTGAAAATACAAGATTCACAAGAAATATGGAAGCTTTAAATTCAATTTTACCAGTAGCAAGTGGTGGTAAAGCATTTTCTCAAAGTTTTAATGCAGCTACACACTCTAGTTCTATAGATATCTTTGATTCACTTGGATCAAAACATACACTTAGAATGGAATTTAGAAAAACAGCTCTTGATATAGCGACAGGTAGCACATGGGATATGATAGTTAGTGTTCCTTCTCCTGCAACTATTGATACAACAGCTCCTCTTAATGAGAAAACAGGTTCTATCCGTTTTAATAATGATGGTTCCCTTGCAACTTATAACCCACCAAATATTTCGTTTAGTGGTAATAATGGTTCTGCACCAAATCAGCAGGTTGGTCTCAGTTTTGGTACTGCAAATGCATTTGATGGAATGACAAGTTTTGATTCTCCTTCTTCTACTTCTGGTATCTCTCAAGACGGTTATACAGGTGGAGATTTAGTTGGTATTAGAATTGATCAGAGTGGTACTTTAGTTGGTTCATTTTCAAATGGTCGTTCTTTTGGTTTAGCACAGATTGGTATGGCGAAGTTTACAAATAACGAGGGTCTCTCAACTGAAGGTGGAAGTGTTTATATTCAAACTGCCAACTCTGGTGATCCTATTATTGGTACAGCGGCAACTGCAGGGCGTGGATTTATCCAAGCATCTGCTCTTGAAGCATCAAATGTTGACCTTTCACGTGCATTGACACAGCTTATTATTATTCAAAGAGGTTTCCAGGCAAATGGTAAAACTATTACTACTTCGGATCAACTTCTTGAAACGCTAATCGGACTCAAACGATAAGTTTAATTCTATTTTGATATAATTCCTTCAATATTTATGAAGGAATTATTCACATGTTATTCTCTGCACCCCTCAAATCAAATTCAAAAAAAATCATGTTACTTGGCTCAGGTGAGTTAGGAAAAGAAGTTATCATTGAAGCTCAGCGTTTAGGGCTTGAAACTATCGCTGTTGACAGATATGAAAATGCTCCGGCTCATCATGTAGCTCATCGTGCGTATGTTGTAAACATGCAAGATAAAGATGCTCTTTTAGAGATTATTCGTCGTGAAAAACCTGATTATATTTTACCTGAGATTGAAGCTATTTCCATTGATGCTTTGTTTGAAGCTGAGAAAGAGGGATTTAACGTAATTC
>JAGGWO010000139.1 GCA_021157485.1 Sulfurimonas sp.
TTATCATCTCTAACAAATGACCAGTTTAGTATCGTAACTGGACCTGTTAACATTCCTTTCATTATTTTGTCCGTTTTACTTTGTGCGTAAGTAATCCACTCTATTGTCATAGGTTTTGGACGGGAAATATCTCCATATATAAAGGGTGGTTTAACACATCTGCTTCCATAACTCTGAACCCATCCATTCTCTGAAAAACCATATCCTTTAAGCTGCTCACCAAAGTACTCAACCATATCATTTCTCTCCGGCTCTCCATGAACTAGAATATCTAATCCGCACTCCTCTTGAAAACTTACACACTCATCTATGTATGCTTTCATCTTTGCTTCATAATCTTCTTGTGAAATAGTTGATTTTTTAAAATCTCTTCTTGCTTGTCTTAGCTCTTGTGTTTGTGGAAATGAGCCTATTGTTGTTGTAGCTAAATCTGAATATTTTAAAAGAGATTTTTGAAGTTTTATTCTATCTTCGTATTTACCGTCTCTGTGAGTTTTAGTAATGTTTTTTGTTCTCTCTTGGACATCTTTATCATGAATGATGGTAGATGTTTTTCTACTTTTATTTGCTTCTTCATTTTCTTGGATTAGTGTTGACTCAGAAGTAGTTAACTCCTCTTTGAAAAATATTTTAGAGATAAGCGAAATCTCATGTAATTTTTCTTTTGCATAACTAAGCCAGTTTTTGATCTCACTATTCATCTTCTGTTCATACTCTAGACTGAAAGGTGTGTGAAGTAAAGAGCATGATGATGAGATAATTATTTTTTCTTTATCTACTTTTGTAGCGATATTTTCTAAAAGTTTAGCGGTAGAGTTTATGTCATTTTTCCAGATGTTTCTTCCATCAACAACTCCAGCAATGAGCTGCTTATCTGAATTTGAAATAGTATCTAAGAGTTTGAAGTTTTCTGCTCCGTGAAGAAAGTCAAGCCCAATTCCCCAAATAGGAGTATGAACTAAAATATTTGTTGCTTCATTGGAGTGTTCAAAGTAAGTTGTGACAACTATATTTATATTTGGGCTAACTTTTGCCAATCTATCATAAGTCGGTTTTATAAGACTAAGTACTTTTACTTCATTCTCTTTTGCAAAGATTGGTTCATCTATTTGAAGTGTGATATTTTCATCTAGCTTTGAAATCTCTTGTAATAGCTCTTCATAAATTACTAGCACTTTTTCTAAAAATTCATAAGTGTCACCGCCATCTACTCTTTTTGATAGACCAAGATAAGTGATAGGACCAATGAGATTTATTTTTGTTTTAATACCTAACTCTTTAGCTTCATTATACTCATTTATGATTTTTGAAGCATTGAGTTTATAACTATCTTGAGTGGAGAGTTCTGGAACGATGTAGTGGTAGTTAGTATTAAACCACTTTGTCATCTCCATAGCAACAGAACTACTATTTCCTCTCGCCATCGCAAAATATAGCTCTTCATTTTTTAGGTCACTAAATCTTAATGGCATTGCGTTTAGCATTATAGAAGTGTCTAACATATTATCATAAAGAGAGAAGTCATTGGAACTTATAAAATCAATGCTTGCATCTTTTTGATAGTTCCAGTGTCTTTTTTTAAGTTCACTTGCAACTTTTTCTACTTCACTAAATGAGCTTTTTTTAGCCCAAAAACTCTCTAATACTTTTTTTAATTCTCTCTGTTCTCCAATTCTAGGAAAGCCTACTACATAATTTTTTGACATGGGTATATCCTTGTATATCTTTAATTTTTTGATTTTAATTTTAATGAGTTGTTAAGATATAAAAAGAGGAGGGTGCACACCAGTTCTACGAAATGCAAAATGTACTGTATAAAAAGGACATCGTGGAATAAAGTGATTGATTAGAAGTGCAATTTTTGTTTTTAGTCTGAAAAAACAGTTACACTGGCAAGGTTTAGAGTTTAACTCACACAGAGTCTCTAAGATTTCATCTGGAGGTGATTCATCAAGTTCATCACTCTCTAAAGAAATTTTGTTTTGGAGGTAGAGCTCTGAAGATGCCGCACGACTTGCAAGAGTTGGTACTACACTATGCGCTAGCATAGATGAAAATGTAAAGTAATTTTTTGCAAAGCCGCGAGGAGATTTCATAGTTTTATATTACTCTTCTTCAGTTTTTTCTTCATTGGCAACTGGTTTCATAGCTGGGAAAAGAAGTACGTCACGTATACTATGCTCATTTGTTAAAAGCATAACAAGTCTATCTATCCCGATGCCTTGTCCTGCTGTTGGAGCCATACCGTAGCTAAGTGCATCGATGAAATCTTCATCCATCTCATGCGCTTCATCATCACCGGCATCTTTAGCTTCACCTTGACCTTTAAATCTCTCATATTGATCAATTGGGTCATTTAACTCACTAAATGCGTTTGCTATCTCACGTCCTGCGATAAATAGCTCAAATCTCTCAGTTATATCTGGGTTTTCATCATTTCTTCTTGCAAGTGGAGAAATTTCAACTGGGTACTCTGTGATAAAAGTAGGGTCTATTAGTTTTTCTTCAACAAACTCATCAAATAGTTCACCTTGAAGTTGACCTAGATTCATTCCTGGTTTTACTGTAATATTTTTAGAGTTTAAGTAAGAAATAATTGATTCTTTATCATTACACATTTCAGCTGGTACACCACCAACTGTTGTAAGTGATTCTATTAATGGAATCTCTTGAAAATTACCAAAGTCTACTTCTAAATCACCATAAGGCAGAATTGTTGGTAAGTTAAGATGCTCAAAAAGATACTGAAAATACTCTTTTGTAATTTCGATTAAATCTTTGTAAGTTTTATATGCCCAGTAGAACTCAATAGATGTAAATTCAGGATTATGAGTTGCATCCATACCTTCATTTCTAAAGTTACGGTTTATCTCAAATACTGCTTCAAATCCACCAACGATAAGACGTTTTAAGTAAAGCTCAGGAGCAATTCTTAAAAATCTGTCTATGCCAAGTGCATTATGATGAGTAACAAATGGTTTAGCATTTGCTCCACCTGCGATAGGGTGCATCATTGGAGTTTCTACTTCTAAAAATCCCTTGTCTTCAAAGAAACGTCTTGTAAGTGAGATAACTTTTGAACGTATTTGAAATGTTTTTCTAACTTCAGCATTCATGATAAGGTCAAGGTAACGTTTTCTATATCTAATCTCTTTATCAGTTACACCGTGAAATTTTTCAGGAAGTGGACTAATAGCTTTTGTTAAAAGTTTGAAATCTGAACAGTGAAGAGATAA
>JAGGWO010000066.1 GCA_021157485.1 Sulfurimonas sp.
TATCTTTTGCATTTATAGTTGGGATTATATTTGGATCATTTTTAAATGTTGTAATACTTCGTATTCCTAAAGAAGAGAGTGTTGTTTTTGGAGCATCTCACTGTACATCATGCGGAACCCCACTTAAGCCTTGGCATAATATACCTCTCTTTTCATGGCTCTTTTTAAGAGGAAAATGTTCATATTGTAAAACAAGTATATCTATGCAATATCCTCTTATTGAATTACTCTCTGGAGCTCTATTTGTAATTTTAGCAGATAAATTTGGTATCTCTCTTCCAGTTTTTTTTATTGGACTTAGTTTTTTAATGCTTTTAGCCCTCTCTATCATAGATTTTAAATATAAAATGGTTCCAGACTCTTTAAATCTTTTAGCAATTTTGTTTGCAGTTATTGGAGCTTGGAGTATAAGTGGAGTAGTTCTAAATTTACAAAATGCCCTACTCTTTGCCGGTGGATTTACACTACTGCGTTTTGCACTCTCATACTATCTTACGTCATCAATATACAGAGCTGGTCTTCCAACAAAAACATCTTGGAATAAGCACTATGATAGAACTCCATTCATCGAAGCAATGGGAGAAGGCGATATAATGGTCGCAGCAACAATGGGAGCGCTTCTTGGCGCAAAACTAGCTTTTGTTGCTATCTTTTTATCAGCGCTTTTGGCACTTCCTGTGATGTTAGCAATCTTAAGTCGCTCTAAAGAGGAGCAGAGAGTTCCATTTGTTCCATTTTTAGCACTTGCTACTTTTATTGTTTATATATATGATAGTCCGATTTTAGCTTATCTTGAGGCAAATTATTAACAATGGATAGAATTCAAAAATATATACTAAGTAATCTATCAACACTTTTTTTATCTATATTTATGCCTCTATTTAGTATTGCATCTATAATCTTCTTAATTAAATTAGCTACATACACAGCAGTTATCCAGTTAAGTATTTTGGACATGACAAAACTATATATTTTTGTACTTCCTGAAATTTTATTTTATACACTTCCCGTAACTTTTTTTATTGCGGCGACTCTTGCTCTGTTTAAACTTTCAAATGATAATGAGATTGTTGTTCTTTTTTCACTTGGAATTGAACCAAAATTTATTATAAAAACTCTGTTGAAACCTGCCATGTTACTATCAGCCGTACTCTTAGTTGACTTTTTAGTTCTTTTTCCACATGCGACAGTTGTAGCTGATAATTTTAAAGAGTACAAAAAGAGTGAGGCAAAGTTTAATCTCTCTGCTTCAGAATTTGGACATAGTTTTGGCGACTGGCTTCTGTATTTAGGTAAAGAAAATATTGATGGAAGCTACTCAAAAGTATTTCTCTTTAATAAGAAGAAAAAAGAAGAGATTTTAATAGCTGCGAAAAGAGCTGAAATCATAAATGACTCAGGAATACTGAGACTAAAGCTAATAGATGGTGAGGGGTATAGTTATTCAAAAGATAACTTCTCTCAGATAAACTTCAAAACTATGTTTATCAATGATACTATGGAAACTGATTTAACTGTTTATAGAAAACCTCTTGAATATTGGCTCTCAAATGATAGAAGGGAGAGTAAAAAACATATGCTTATTACAGATACTTTACTTAGCCTTTTCCCTGTTCTAAGCCTCTTTCTTGTTGCGGCAATTGGTATAGTACATGTCAGACATCAAAAATCACGCGTATATCTATACCTCTTCTTAGGTGTGGGTCTATTTTATGGTGCTACATTAGGACTTCAAGGTTTATTAGGATATTACACCATTGGTGCTGTAGCATTAACTTGGATTGTAGCAACATATACTCTTTATAGAAAAAATATTGTAAATAGATTTTAATGAGAGTTGCACTAACACTCTCCTATAATGGAACTTCTTATTTAGGTTCACAAATACAAAAAGAGACAAAAAACACTATACTTGGTCAACTAGATATTGTCCTCTCTAAACTAGGCATTAATACCAAAATAATTGCTAGCGGACGAACAGACAAAGGTGTCCATGCAACAGGTCAAGTTTGTCATATAGATTTACCTCCCTTTTGGTCTGACACTCAAAAACTCCAAAGAGTTCTCAATGAGATGTTACCCTTAAGCATCCATGTAAAAAAAGTAACAGATGTTTCTCAAGATTTCCACGCAAGATATAGTGCCAAAAAACGTGTATATAGATATATTATAAAAGAGGAAGAGTCAAATCCTTTTGAAGATGCTTTTACAACATTTTTAAGTAGTGTTAATTTTGATGAAATAAGCAGTAATATCAAACTATTTTTAGGAGAGCATGACTTTAAAGAGTTTATGAAAACAGGTAGTGACACTCGAAGCAGCACTAGAGTCATATATAAAGCTTATTCATATAGATACAGAGGATACATAGTCCTAAATTTTGAAGCAAATGGATTTTTAAGAAGTCAAATCAGACTAATGGTTGGGGCGCTTTTGAACTTAAACGCAACTCAAATAAAAGACAAACTAGAAGGAACAAAACAGATAGCGTTAAGGCCAGCCCCAGCAAACGGGCTCTATTTAGCTAAAATCAAATACTAATTTTCGGAACACTCTCGTTTATTAAAGTATGGGATATACTTACTTGTTTCATAAATTCCATACGTTAAATCTTTCATTCTTTTCATCAATTCCATATTTTCTTTTGAATGTTCCTTTAAAGGTTCATCAGAAAATATATCATATAAGCCTGCGTTTGTACCATCAGCTTTAGTTCTAAAATAGTACTTCTCACCAATAAGGCCTATTGTAGGATTTGATGAGTGATGGATTGTAAAAGAAAATCTATTATTATCATACTTCTCATCTAACATATCTCTACCGATTGTTGTTGCTACATAAGGGATACCAACTAAAGATGCCAGTGTTGGTAATACATCTGGTTCTGAAACAACTTTATCATACACTTTTGGCTCTTTAATAAGTGGTGAATAGATAATAAATGGTACTCTATATGAACCCAATCCCAACTTACTAGAACTCTCACCTACACTTGTATGCTCACCAGAGTAGCCCGATATTCCATGGTCACCCCAAAATGCAAAGATTGTATTTTTAAAGTATGGCTCTTTTTTAGCTTCACTCATGAACAATCCAACTGAATAATCTAAAAATCTAAAAGAGTTATACTCTTTAACAGAGCCAAAACCATATTTTTTAACCTCTTCTTCGCTGACATCTGTTCTCACTTTGAAGCCATGAGCATTATCAGGAATAGTATATGGTCTATGATTTCCAGATGTTTGGATTACTGCAAAAAATGGCTCTGGCATCTTCGCTAAAGCCTTATTGGCTTCTATGGCAAGGTCTGCATCACTTATTCCCCAAACATCAGTTCTAGGAGCTGAATAGTCCTCTTCCTCATAGAGTTTTAAATTATCCATAGACTGATTTAACATTCCACGAATATTTCCCCATGAAGCTGAGCCACCTATAAAGTAGGCTTTACTATATCCTTTAAAATCTTCAGCAATTGAGTGCTGATTTACTATTAAAGGGTTACGGCTTGATGTTCCTTTTAGCTCAACATCCGGCAAACTTGTAACCGTACAGTAAATAGAACGGGCTGTACCAGTTGATGGTGTGTAGAAATTTTTAAAATAGAGTCCAGAATCTGCTAAAGCTTTTACATGTGGTGACGGATTTAGAGGGTTACCTGAGATACTTGATTTATAATTTGCAAAAGACTCCATAATAACTATTACTACATTTGGTTTTACATCAAACTTTTTTACTGCTGGTATACTACGTTTAAAATTTAGTGTTTCTATATTTTTATTATCAACACCAAGATATTCTGCCATTAGTGGATAATAATTTTGTACTATTTTTTTATCATAAGAGACTCTTCCATTCTTCCATGTATCTAAAAAATAGTGCGTAGGATTATAGGCTAACATATTTGAAAACGGATGTTTTGAAAATGATGCATCACTCCAACGAAGCGGATACTGAGACAATTTTGAGTAACCTGCTACTAACATAACTATAAATGCAAGAAAGCCTACTGCAACACCTTTGCCGATACTTAGCTTAGGAGACTCAACTTTAGCTATATTTATAAACAGTCTGTTTGTAAGATATATGAAAATAGCAATAACACTCAGGTATGCAAGAGTAATCCACACTACTGGGTAGCTTTCCCAAACCATTTGAGAGCTAATTGCCATATTTTCTAAAAATCTAAGTGCTGAAAAATCTATTCTACTATTTAAGTATGCGAAATGTCCAAAATCAACTATATAAAATAGAGCCATTACCGCAAATGGTATTGTCAATAAAAAAAGCCAAAAATATCTCATAAAAGTATATTTAAATGGACTTAACCACTTAATCCATCCAAGAAAAAAGAGAGGTAGAGTCATAATAACTGACATTCTCAAATCAAAACGCAAACCAATCCACATTGAGTATAAAAAGTCACTCATACTTATTGGCGATTGCGGGTCATCAAATACTATGTAAAAAGCTACTCTCATTAAGACAAAAAGTAGGGTTAGTGATACAATAAATATCAGTAGAAATCGTAAAAGTTGTGGTAGTTTTAAAAGTAGTTTCATTCATGCTCTTTGGGAAAATTATTTTGAAATTATACTCTATTTAGTTTAATGTTGGAATAACCCTGCTAAGAGCATTTTTCACGCGGTATGAAGCAGTTCCGGTAGCTACATGTTTCTCTTGAAGTTTCAAGGTTCCAAAAACGCGAATCTGTTCATAAGCATCTTCTAGCAAAATACCTTCACCTTTTTGAGTCTCAACATAAATGGTTTGATTTGCAGGTGAAGCCGGAACATGTATGCAAGCAGCTTGATTTGGAAAGAACAAAAATTTATTTACCCTCTCCCCATCTGTATCGACAGGAACTATATAACCATCAAACCTTACTGTTTTTCCATCTACATTTTTATTATTTCCAGCTTTTTTAAGTGCTTTTTGCAAATCTGCATATATTAAAATTTCCTCTTTTGAACCTTCTGGAACTTTTGAAACTTTTTCTTTATAAAACGCAACAACTTTTTTTTGATTAAATCCCGGGTCAATCAGGGAGTCCCAATTATCTATCTCATAACTTGGAGTACTAGAACAAGCACAAAAAATAAAAAAAGCCAAACTAAGAAATAACTGTTTCACTACATTTTCACCATCAATCCATCTTGTAAACTACTTTTATACGAACTAAACGCGGGGAAAAGGCTAGCTATAAGTGCGACACCTATAATCACAAGGAGCATAAACAGCTCATATGTATCCAAGATAAACATAATTTCAAACGGAAAATTTACAGAGATAACATAGAGGGCTATCTCTAGTGTAATCAAACCAAATATTACTCCGCTAATAACTATGAGAAGAGCCTCCATAGCAAAGAGCCAAAAGATTACATTCACACCTGCTCCCAAACTTCTAAATATAGCCATTTCACGCCTTCTTTCATTGAGCGTTGAGTACATTGAAGAGAGCATTGTAAATATTGCAGTTATAAATACAGCTAAGGATATAAGCATTAAAATATCTTGCATATTCTTCATCAGTTTATATAGTTTGGAGAGTGCTTTTGCAGGAATAACTGCTTTTAAATTCTCATCTTTATAATTTTCTATTTTTTCTTCAACACTTAAAATTGTTTCTCGACTCTTTAAACCTAAAAACATACCACTTATATGCTTTGGTTTTATATTCATATGAGAAAGTTTTTCACTGCTTATTCCCATATCAACGAAGTGTCCACTCTGCCACTCCAAATGTATAGCCTCATCAGCTTTTAACTGCATAAAAAGGGTCTCATCATTTGGTGTTAGTGTCTGATTTAAAATACCTACAACTTTAAAGTCTCGATTTTTATGCTCGTGATGGTGTGAACCATGTGATATATGGACAATATCCCCTACTTTCATCTTAAGTTTTTTTGCAATTTTACTTCCTAACACTACATCATAAAACTCTTCAAACCCTTTTCCTCTTTCAAACTCTAAAAATTTAGAAGATGAATATCTATAGTATTTGAAATACTCCTCATTTGTTGAAACGACATCAAAACCATGAAATTTATCACCTAAAGAGAGAGGAACAGCCCATTCTATTTCATCAAAAGCTTTTATGTCTTCAAATGATTTATAACTCATCTCTTTTAAAGGATCAGATAGATGAAATACTAAGTTTAATAAAATATCTAAAGAGCCATTTGATGAACCAACTACTATATCTGTCTCATTAATTGTATTTATAAAGTGTGATTTCGAGCTTTTTATCGCCTTATCAACCCCTAAAAGCAAGACTACACTAATAGCAATAGAAAAAACAGAAAGTAAAAAAGTAAGCTTTCTATTTAAAATACTTTTATATGTCAAGTATAGAAGTTCTCTCATACTAAAGCCTCATTTATTTCACTAAAATCATATACGCTATTAAAATAAGATGCCAAGCCTATATCATGACTCACAAATATAAGAGTTGAGCCTTGTAGTTCTACTTGCTTAAAGAGAAGTTGCATAAACTTCTCTTTAGAATCACTGTCTAGCGCAGATGTCGGCTCATCTGCTATGATAATTTTAGGTTTACCTATTAGAGCTCTTGCAACTGCAACACGTTGTTGCTCACCAACACTTAGAGTCATTGCCTTTTTTAACTTAAACTCTAGTGGAAGTTCTAATGCGTTTAAGAGAGTCTCTATCTCTACAGTAAGGTTTACTATATTGTGTGACTTCTGCTTTGAAAACTCACATGCCAAAGATATGTTTTCCTCTACACTAAGATATGGAATCAAATTTAACTGCTGAAATATAGTTCCAAAGTTATCTCCACGAAATCTATCTTTTTGCGAAGAACTCATAAGAGTTATATCTTTTGATAAAATCTCAATAGCTCCGCTATTAGGACTAAGTACTCCACTTAAAAGATTTAAAAATGTACTTTTTCCACTTCCACTTTTTCCTCTTAAAAAAATATGCTCACCACTCTTAATAG
>JAGGWO010000162.1 GCA_021157485.1 Sulfurimonas sp.
CGTGAAAAAGGTCTTCTGAACTGGTGTCCACATGACCAGACAGTTCTTGCAAATGAGCAGGTTGTTGATGGTTGTTGTTGGAGATGTGATACTCCAATAGTTAAAAAAGATATGAATCAGTACTACTTTAAAATTACTCAGTATTCTGATGAGCTTCTTGATGATTTGAAAAAACTTGAAGGTGGCTGGCCTAAACAAGTTCTGACTATGCAAGAGAACTGGATAGGAAAATCAAATGGACTTGCCTTTGATCTATTTTTTGATGATAAATCAAGAGCTAAACTAAACGCAGAGTTTGATAGTTTTGATGTATTTACTACACGCCCTGATACTATCTATGGTGTTTCGTATACAGCTTTAGCTCCTGAACATAAGATCGTTACTTACATGATTGAAAACAAACTTTTGAGTGAAGATATAATTGCTGAAATTACAAAGATGAAAAACACTTCATCGATAGATAGACAAAAAGAGAAGAGTGGTATTGCTCTTGGTCTTGATGTTATTCATCCACTTACTGGAAAAAAAGTTCCTGTTTGGATAGCTAACTTTGTTCTTATGGATTATGGTTCTGGTGCTGTTATGGCTGTTCCTGCACATGATGATAGAGATTATGACTTTGCTAAAAAATATAATCTTCCTATAAACGCAGTCATAAAACCAAAAGATGCAGAGTCAGATGTTTCATCGGCTGCGTTTACTGAAGTTGGAGAGCTTTTTAACTCCGGTGAATTTGATGGTATGAACTCTAAAAAATCTCAATATAACATCATAAAAATGTTTGAAGAAAAAGAGATAGGTAAAAAAACTACGAACTATAAGTTAAAAGATTGGGGAGTCTCACGTCAGCGTTACTGGGGTGCTCCAATTCCTTTTGTTCATTGTGATTCTTGTGGAATTGTTATGGAGAAAAAGGAGAACCTTCCTATTGCTCTTCCGGATGATGTAGAGATTAACGGAGAGGGAAGTCCACTGGAAAACCATCCAACATGGAAGCACTGCTCTTGTCCATCTTGTGGAGCTGATGCAATACGTGAGACTGATACTATGGATACGTTTGTTCAGTCATCTTGGTACTTCTTGCGTTTTTGTGCTTCACCTGAGAATTGGAAAAAAGAGGCTTTTTCTGCAGAGCAGATAAAATACTGGATGGGTGTTGACCACTATATCGGTGGAATTGAGCATGCAATTTTACACCTTCTCTATGCAAGATTTTTCACAAAAGTATTTCGTGATTTAGGTTACTTGGAATTTGATGAGCCATTTGATAAACTGCTTACTCAGGGTATGGTGCTTAAAGATGGTGCTAAGATGAGTAAGTCAAAGGGTAATACTGTTGACCCTGATGCAATTATTGAAAAATATGGTGCAGATACTGCAAGACTTTTTATCCTTTTTGCAGCTCCTCCAACTCAAGAGTTAGAGTGGAATGACAGTGCGGTTGAGGGTTCATACAAATTTATAAAAAGATTTTTTGATAGAAGCTCAAATATAGTAAAAACTGACACTATTCCTACTATAGAGCACGCCTCTTTAAATAAGGAAGAGAAGTTAGCTCGTAAAAAAGTTTATGAAGCACTGCAACGTGCAGATGATGTTTATAATGAGCGTTATACTTTTAATACGATGATCGCGGGTGTCATGGAAGCAATGAATGCTCTTAACACTCAAAGTAACTCAGATGTATGGAGTGAGGGTTACTGGATTTTAAGTTCAATCATGGAGCCAGTTATCCCACATACTGCTTGGGAAATTAGTAATGAATACTTCTCACTCAATAATCTTGGACCTCAAAAGATAATTGAAGAGGTTTTTGTTGAAGATAGTGTTACTCTTGGTGTTTCTGTAAATGGAAAACGCAGAGGTGAGGTTGAAGTTGCAATAGATGCTAGCAAAGATGAAGTTTTAGCTGCCGCAAAAGAGGTGGTAGCTAAATGGCTTGAAGGTAAAGAGATTGTAAAAGAGATAGTCGTACCTAAAAAGCTTGTAAACTTGGTTATAAAAGGCTAACAATGAGAGCATATCCACAATTTTTTCAAGTGACAATATTAATATTACTATTGTCATTATTTAATGCATGTGGATATAAACCAAGTGCCAAATACTCACGTGAGGTAGTTGGCGAGAGAATTAGTACCAGTGTGACAATTTCAGCACAAGACCCGGAAAATACTGTAATCATTAAAGATGCAGTAGATAGTGCCATAGTTGAAGTTTTTCATGCATCTTTAACTTCTCGAAACTACTCCGATACACATCTAAGTCTAAGTATATCTCCTCCATCATATACTCCTGTTCAATATAATAATGACGGGTATGTAATTGCATATCGTACAACTATTACTTTGGTAATTACCAGAGAGACTAGTGGTGTGAAAAAGAGCTATTCTACAAAAGGAACATATGACTTCTCAGTAGTTCCAAACGCAGTCATAACTGACCAAGAGAGATTTGATGCTATTAGATTTAGTGCTGCAAAAGCCATCTCGGCTTTCGTTGCAAAAGTGTCTGCTGAGGGTTCAAGAAAAAATAGGTAAGAAGGAAGAGAGATGACAATACAGAGCATTATTAAAAAAGCTATAAAAAGACTTGAACTTGAAGGGAAGCTTTTAACACCAGATTTTTATGGGGAAGCTTTTTGTAAAGAGGCTAATAAGGCTGGAATGTCTGTAGAAGATTGTAATCACCTTGATAAATTTAAAACAACTCTTAATAAAGAGTTTCAAAAAGAGTTGACGCAGTATAGAGTTAAAACTATGAATGAGCTTGTTCGATTTTTAATCTCTAAAATAAATAGAACAAATCCTACACAGTGTGCTGATGTACTTGAAGCACAAAGTCACCTACTAAAGAGAGTGTTTCAAGTTATAGAAGTTCTTCATAATAAAGAGGCTTCACTCTTAGCAAAACAGAGTATAGATTTACTAAACAATGCTCCAAAAAGTACTCAAATAGATCAATTTAGACAGTTGTGGATAAATTTTCTGACAACATATGATGATACATTTTTAGAAAAATTAAGAGTCCTTGGAACTGTAGAAAGTGATGATTTAAAGAAAACAATTGAAGGTCTGAATATAGC
>JAGGWO010000167.1 GCA_021157485.1 Sulfurimonas sp.
ATTTTTTAAGGACAATTAATGACAAGACTTCTATTAATACCGGCACTTATATTGGGAACTGTGGCAATGGCTACAGAGTACAACTACGAGATTACTCCTCTAATCGGATATAACATCGCTGAGGGTAATATTGACGTTGATGATTATGCAGTATTTGGTGGTGAGTTCCAATATAATGGTTTTGATTCTGTAATCAAACCTGAACTTTCTATTCTTTATTCTAAAGCAGATTACAACACATATAAACTACCTTCAAGTTCAGATACAGATGTATGGCGTGTTGCGCTAAATGGTGTTTATGAGTATGATAAACTTGGCTTTATCACTCCACTAGCTAAAGCTGGTTTAGGTTATGAGAAAATGAGTGATTCTTATGAAACACAGACAGATAATGAAGCAGATTGTGCATTTGTTGATGTTGGAGTTGGTGCTAAGATTCCTTTTAACGATATGATTGCTCTGAAACTTGAAGCTGTTTATATGCTTAAATATAATGATGCTAGATTAGACAATAACTTAGCTGTTTTAGCCGGTTTGAACATTGCATTTGGTGAGAAAGCTCAAAAAGCTGCACCAGTTACTGAGCCTGAACCAACTCCAGAACCTGCTCCTGTAGTAGTTGCTGTTCCACTAGTTGTAGATGGCGATGATGACAAAGATGGTGTTCTAAACTCTGTTGATAAGTGTCCTACAACTCCCCCAGGAGTAGAAGTAGATGTGAATGGGTGTACAGTGGATAATGACACGGATAAAGATGGTGTTTTAAATGCTCAGGATATCTGTCCAAATACTCCACTTGGTGAAGCTGTAAATAGTGATGGTTGTCCAGCAAAAATAACTCTAAAAGTTAACTTTGCAAATAACTCTGCTGAAATTCAACCATCTTCTTTTGATATGTTACAAAAATATGCAGATTTTTTAACAAAGTATAGTGCTTACAGTGCTAATATTGTTGGTTATACTGATAGTAGAGGTAGTGAAGCATACAATCAAAAACTTTCTCAAAAAAGAGCTAATGCAGTTAAAGATATGCTTTTAGAAAAAGGTGTTCCTTCTGATAGATTATCATCAGAAGGTAAGGGTGAAGCGAACCCTATTGCAGATAACGCTACGAGCGAAGGTCGTGCAGAAAATAGACGTATCGAAGCTGAGTTAATTAAAAACTAAATGCTTGATATGCCTTGTGTCATCTTTGCAGGTGGTAAAAGTTCAAGAATGGGAGAAGATAAATCTCTTCTTCCTTTTTCCTCTTTTGATACTCTTACAGAATACCAACTCTTTCGTTTAAGTAAAATTTTTAAAACAGTATATATATCTACAAAAGATAAAAGTAAGTTTGATTTTGACGCTGTGTTTATAGAAGATATAAAAACAGATGATACATTTGCTCCAACAGCTGGATTTGTAGCAATATTTGAGCAGATAAAAGATGAAAGGTTTTTTGCTCTAAGTGTTGACTCTCCATTTATAAGTGAAGCTGAAATAAACAAACTTTTAGAAGCTGATAGTGATGAACTGGATGCGGTAATTGCTAAAACAGACTTTGGATCACATCCGATGTGTGGTATTTATCATCGTTCACTTCAAGCTGCGTTTAGTGATATGCTAAAAAATGATAATCATAAGCTCGGTTTCCTGCTTAAAAATTCAAAAACTAAATATATCTACTTTAAAGATGAAAAGCCATTTTTAAATCTCAATCATCCTCATGAATATCAAGAAGCACTCAAACTTATTTAATACCTCTTCGCTATAATATACTCAAACAATTAAATATTTAAAAGAGAAATTATGGAATTAACGCATTTAGACGAAAATCAAAGACCTAAAATGGTTGATGTGAGTGATAAAAATCAAACAACTAGAATTGCTGTCGCAAGTGGAACTATAGAGATGAGCCAAGAGGCTTATGATAATGTTGTAGGTGAGAGTAATAAAAAAGGTCCAGTACTTCAAACTGCTGTAATTGCAGCGATTATGGGTGTTAAACAAACAAGTACACTTATCCCGATGTGTCACCCATTAAATTTAAGTGGAATTAACTGTGATGTGGATGAACTACCAGAACTTCCAGGCTTTAAACTAACTGTAACTGCAAAACTAACAGGTCAAACAGGTGTTGAGATGGAAGCATTGACAGGTACAAGTATAGGTCTTTTAACAATCTATGATATGGTTAAAGCAATAGATAAAGGTATGATAATTCATAATGTACAACTTGAAGAGAAATCAGGAGGCAAAAATGGAGATTATAAACGATAGAAGTGATAAGCTAGAGCTTGAATATCCTTGTTCTTGGGCTTATAAACTTATAGCTGGAGAGAAAGAAGCACTGCAAAAAGCGATTCATGATGTAATAGTTGAGAGAGAACATACCTTGACACACTCAAAGAACTCAAAAGGCGGTAAGTACGTAAGTATGAACCTCGAACTTTTAGTGCATAATGAAGATGACAGAAACTTTATATATGAGGCACTTAAAGCCCATCAAAATATTAAGATGGTGCTGTAAAATAAAACTAAGGAATATATTGTGGATTTAAAAAAATTAACTACTCAAATTGAAGAGTCATATAGCCGTAGATTTAAAAGTATTGATAAGAGAGTCTCTACTTCTATAGAAAATATAAACGATATTGATGGCTTAGAACTTGCTCAAATCAAGGCCATTGCTACAACTATACTCGATTTAGAAACTGAAAGTTTACAGAGTGATGTTGAAGCTCTTTTAGCAAAAAAAGAGGCAATAGAGAGAAGTTTAGAAAAGAAGCAAAATGAACTGCAAGAGTCCAAGTATGCTGTTTTTAATGCTTTAGAAGATAAATTAAGCTCTAATGAATCAGCTCTTTCTAAACTACATCAAGTGAAACTTCAGTCAATAGATTTATATGACATTTTAAGTGAGATGGTAGAGTCCGCAATAATTACAGCACTGGAGAGAGATCAAGATGGTGATATTAGTGAGACTACTATTGAAGTTGTAAAAGACATCACATATGAGGCGATTAAAGAGGGATCACTTAATACTATTAGAGTAAGAAAAATTTTATCAACGATTCTTATCTCCGCAATAGATATAGCTGAAGCTACGCCAAATAGAGCAAACGAGATACTTAACTCAACTCTTAAGGGAATGAGAAGTGGGCTTATTAACTCTATAGATAGGTTCAAAAGAAGATTAGCTTATATGCCACTAGAGGCTAAGCATATATTGATAGAGGATTATGACACTATTATAGAAGATTTAAATCAGACAGATACTCTTTTCTCTCAAGTTGTTATTACTCAAGCATCACAGAGCTCACTAAGCATAAAGAAAATTTTAGAAGATATAAACACAGAGATGCGTTATGACCTTGAAGAGTTAGTACACATTTCTAAAGAGACAGCAGAAGTGATGAAAGATAAATTTTCTTCTTTTGCAAAAAATGCGGTTAAAAGAGCAGATAGTGCACTTAGGTCCCCAAAAGCAGAAGAAGCAAAAAGAATGGGTAAAGAAGCATGGGGTGTCGCTAAAGTGGCACTTGGAAGTGCAATTAAAACAGCAAAGAATGCAATAGATAAAAAGTAACTTAAGATAATTAATTATTATAATACTCTTAAAAAGTATTAGTAATCTTAGTATATAATTTTGTGATAAAATTAAGTAATATAAGGAATTTATTATGATGTTACACCCCGCAACAGTTCACTTCGCAATGGTACTACCAGTAGTCGCTACAGTTTTTGGTCTTATCTATCTTGTCAAAAGAGATGAGTTGATGTCAAAGATATCATCACGTGCAACACTTATTGCTGCATTAGCAATGATAGGAGTTTGGTATACAGGAAATCAAGCTGGTCCTGAGATTTATGATTATCTGAGTGAAGCAGGAAAGCATGAGCTTATGGAGCATAAAGCATTAGGTTTATATTTAGCAATTGCTATGGCAGTTATTGCAGTTCTTAAATTGGCAGGCTGCCTTATGAAAAAGTTTATTATTGAAGCAGTTGCTATTGTATTGTTACTTGGAGCTACGGCTGTTACCTTTGCTCAAGGTAAAGATGGTGGAGAGATAGTGTACAATTACGGTATGCCATTTAAAGCTTATATGATAGAAGATAGTCTTAAAGATGCATATAATGATGCAGAAGAAGCAGAAGAAGATGAAGCTAAAGTAGAAATCTATGAAGATGCACTTGACGATATTAGTATGATTTCTCAAAAAGTAGACGAAATTTATGGCAATGAACCTGCCCAAGAAGAGAGTGAAGAGGAAGAGTAATCCTTCAACTTTGATATATATAAAATATAGATAATTATTATAACCTAATATGCTTTAAGCACGTCACTGTGGTAAATATAAGCATTTTATCAAATTTATATCACTTTTATCTTATTAATTTTGATATATAAAATTATTTATGATACAATCGGAAAAATTAGGAGAAATAATGAAAAAAACAATAGTAATGAGTATTGCAGCTTTAATGACTGCATTTGTAATGAGTGGATGTACTGCAATGAAACTAGGTACAACTTTTATGGGCTTTTCGCCAGATACACAAGAAGCATATGCTGGAATGATGGATATTGTTAGTGAAACAGGTGATCCTGCTCAAGCAATGATGAAAGAGTGGTTAATTACTGATGATGAGTTGACTAATGAAGATATCATTGATGAGATGAGAGACTTAGCTGGTGAGTACAACATGAGATTTGTTGGTGAAAAAGATATGTTCAGACTTATAGCAGCTGAAAATCCTACACCTGAAAAAGTTGTACATGCACATATTGCTGAATTTTGTTCATTAAGTATCGCTAAAAAAATGTTAAATCATTCTCGTTTTTTCGGTGGTTTCATGCCATGTCGTGTAATATTAGTTGAGTATGGTGACGGTAGAAGATATCTTGTATCTATGGATATGACTCTTGCTATTTATGGTGGAACTGATGCTAAACCAATCGATCCAGAATTATTTAACCAGATGAAAGATGTTATGACTGCAATGCAAGAAATTCCTATGAAAGCTGCTGGTTATGACAATCAAGCAGAAGCTGATGAAGCAATGATTGCTTATTATAAAGAACACGGTATTAATGAAAGACTTCCAAAACTAGAAGAATAATTTAATTCTTTCTTTCCCACCACCTTCGGTGGGAATACCTCAAAAC
>JAGGWO010000173.1 GCA_021157485.1 Sulfurimonas sp.
CTTTCATCATAATTACCGCTGTAACAAAGAGTATAACCACAAAAGGAACTACAATAGCAAAAAGTCTCTGCAGTGCATAAGCTATTCTCTCTAGTCTATGTGCTGGTGATTCTATCTGCATAAAAGAAGGATGTGCTGCATACTTCATAGCTATCATGCCACCGACCCAAACTACCGCTGAGATTACATGTAAAAAAATTATGTAAGTTTTATACTCAGCAAAAAACTCCGCCATTATGCAAGAGCCTCAGTAATGAATTTTAGAGCTTCCTCTTTTGCCTCAGGCAGTTTAGAAGCATCTTTACCACCAGCTTGAGCGAAGTCTGGGCGACCACCGCCACCACCACCTAAAATAGGAGCAATTTTTTTAATCCAGTCACCAGCTTTAGCACCTGCATCTTTCACACCAGCAGCTATAAGAACTTTATCGCCCTTTACTTGAAAAAGCATTGCACAAAGTTTCTCATTTTGATTTTTCAGCTCATCGATTTTTTCTTTGATATCACCAGATGGAAGCTCTTCGATTACAACAGCAACACCATTAATCTCATCCGCCGTAATTTCAACTTTTACAGACTCCTCGGCCTCTTTAAGTTCAGTTTTCAGGTCTGCAATAGTAGATTTCATTCTTGAAATTCCAGCAATAACATCTAAGTTTTTAACTTCAGATTCAACCTGTTTTATAAGCATTCTCTGCTCACAAAAGTGTTGATACGCTGCGTTTCCACAAACTGCTTCTATACGTCTAACACCTGCTGAAACACCACTCTCTTTAGTGATGATAAATGAACCGATGTTCGCTGTGTTAGTAACATGAACACCACCACAAAACTCGATGGAAGCCTTATCAAAACTAACAACTCTAACCTCATCACCATACTTCTCACCAAACTGAGATTTTGCACCAGATTTTTTAGCATCTTCAATACCTAAAACTTCTGTTTTTGCAGGAATAGCTTTCATGATTTCATCATTTACTCTTGTTTCAATCTCTGCAAGTTGAGCATGAGAAACAGCTTTAGGGTGTGAAAAGTCAAAACGCAGTCTATTAGCTTCAACAAGTGAACCAGCCTGAGAAATATGATCTCCTAAAACATCAAAAAGAATCGCATGTAAAAGGTGAGTTGCTGAGTGATGTTTAACTATCTCATTACGTGAAATATCTACATGTCCATCAACAATATTTCCAACTTTCAACTCTTTAGTAACTTCAATCTCGCAAAGATTCAATCCAAAGAATTTCTTAGTATCAAGAACTTTTGCAAAACCCTCAAGAGAACCGCTATCTCCAGTTTGACCACCAGATTCAGCATAAAAAGGAGTAATATCTAAAAGTACCCAGCCCTTCTCACCTGCGTTTAGACTACTCACATGTTTAAACTCTGCGTTTAGCAGCGCTTGAACTTCCCCTGAGTGCTCTGTAAAATCATAACCTACAAAAGTGTTCTCTCCAAACTTCTCTAAAAGCTCTTTAAAGTCACCATGAGTCTCACCATCTCCACTACCTTTCCAAGCAGCTTTTGCACGAGTACGTTGCTCTAACATCAACTCTTCAAACTTAGTAGAATCAAGTTGCAGGTCATGACTTTTTAACATATCTTCAGTAAGGTCAAGTGGGAAACCAAAAGTGTCATAAAGTTTAAACGCAACTGCACCGCTAAATACTTCTTTAGTATTTTTAAGCTCTTCATCAAAGAGTGCTATTCCACTCTCAATAGTCTTGAAAAATCTTGCTTCTTCAAGCTCTATCTGCTCTTTTACAACCTCTGCTTTAGTGATTAAGTACTCATACTCACCACCCATAATGCCAACAACTGTGTCCACAAGTTTGAACATGAAAGGCTTGCGAAATCCTAAAAGGTAACCATGACGAACAGCACGGCGAAGGATTCTTCTCAGAACGTAACCACGCCCTTCATTTGAAAAGTTTGTACCCTGAGCTAAAAGAAAAAGAGCAGTTCTGATATGGTCAGCAATAACACGATAAGATGCACCACTCTCATACGTATACTCTTTAGCAATTAGTTTTTCAACTTCATTAATAATTGGCATAAAAAGTGATGAACCATAGTTAGAAAGTTTCCCCTCTTTAATCGCTACAACACGTTCTAAACCCATACCTGTATCTATCGAAGGGTGTGCTAGTGGGATTCTCTCTCCACCTTTTACTTTTACTTCATACTGCATGAAAACAAGGTTCCAAATCTCTAAAAATCTATCACCCTCTCCACCCATTCTATCTTCAGGTCCAGAAAAATTCTCTGCACCTTGATCATAAAATATTTCAGAACATGGTCCACATGGTCCGGTATCACCCATAGACCAGAAGTTATCAGCATCACCAAGACGCATAATTCTATCTGCACTAATATGCTTTTTCCACATCTCTTCTGCTTCATCATCACTATCATGAACTGTAACCCAGAGCTTGTCAACATCGAGTTTAATTACTTCAGTAATAAACTCCCATGCATAAGCAATAGCTTCCTCTTTGAAATAGTCTCCAAAGCTAAAGTTACCCATCATTTCAAAGAATGTATGGTGACGTGCAGTGTGTCCTACGTTCTCTAAGTCATTATGTTTTCCACCCGCTCTTAAACATGTCTGGCATGAAGTAGCTCTTGGGTTTTTAGGTCTTGGAATCTCACCTGTAAAGATAGACTTAAAAGGGACCATTCCCGCATTGTTAAAAAGGAGTGTTGCATCATCCGGAATTAACGGTGCAGAAGCAACTCTGTTATGATTTTTTGATTCAAAATATTTTAAATATTC
>JAGGWO010000205.1 GCA_021157485.1 Sulfurimonas sp.
CTTTTAAAAGAGAATAAGTGGGATTTAGTCTTGGTATTTATGGCAAATAAACGTGCAACTGACAACATAGCAGCTAAATTTAGAAAGTATGGTTTTGAAGCGGCCTCTTTTAATGGTGATTTAGAGCAGGATATACGAAATGAAACTCTCGCTGCGTTTAAAGAGAGAAAAATCAATATTTTATTTGCTACAGACATAGCGGCACGTGGTTTAGATATTGATGATATTGATTGTGTAATAAATTATGATTTACCACGTTCTCCTGCTGATTATATACATAGAATAGGGAGAACTGCTAGAGCTGGAAAATCAGGAACTGCTATCTCTTTTATATCTCATGAGGAACAAGCACACTTTAAACTCATTGAGAAACGCAGTGATATCAGACTCCAAAGAGAGAGTATCAAAGGTTTTGAACTTATTGGCGAAGCTCCTAAAAAAGTTAAAGGTCCAGCACCAGTAAAAGGTAAAGGTAAAAGCAAAAAAGATAAACTCAGAGAGAAGCAGGCTCAACAATCTGCACAGCAATAGTCTACTCTTTTATTGCTCTCTTTTTATTTTCAAGTCGGTCGTACATATCGAGTATATTGTTGTAATGAGGATGAAAAGAAACATCGATGAGATAAGCAGACCCTTCTAAAATTTTTAGTGCTTTTTGTACTTTTTCTTCTCCAAATACATTATATAGAGCAGTTTCATAATCGTTGAACTTACAGTTTTCATTTTGCATATGAATAAGTTCAGCAACGATTTGTCCCATTTTATCAGTTGTAAATTGTAGTAAAGAGAGTGCTTCATCCTTCTCTCCTGCAAGTAGATATATCTGTGCTTTAAACTCTTGTATAGTGAAATTATTTTCAAAGATAACACCTATGTATTTCTCAACACTGAGTGATTCGTCTAAAGAATGAATACTATCGAGTATATCTTCAGGATCAAATTCTGTAAAATTCAGAACCATTTCTCTTATAAATTTTCCGCTATTTCTATTGTTGTAAATCATATCCTCGATTGGGTAGACTTCAGAAACAGTAGGAACAAGTATTTGGCAAGAGTAAAATCCAAGATAACTGTATTCTCTCAAATATATCTCTGTGTTCATCGAGTAAACAATGTTACTTAGAAAGCTATATTCATCCTCACAGCCCTGTCCGTCATATTTCCAAGGGGCAAATTCAAAATCTTTTTTGGATTTTAAAAACCCAAATCCTAGTTTTCCATTGGAATCTATAAAGTGAGATTCAAGGTTAGAACTGTCTGCTACAAAATCCATATCAAAGGTTGGTACTTCAAAGGCATCAAGATTGTCCATGCCTCGTCCTTGCATAAGTTCACTCATTGTTCGCTCAAGAGAAACTTCTAAGATAGGGTGTGCCCCAAATGAAACAAATAGTGTTGAATTTTTAGGATTTATCAGTGAAATGGCGGTGACTGGATATTTCCCTCCTAAAGATGCATCTAAAACCTCGACAATATAACCCTCTTCTCGAAGTGTTGTGATATCGCATTGAAGTTTTGTAAATGACTGCACAATTTCCTCTGGAAAATTAGGAAGAGCATAGCCATTTTTAATAATTTGAATTTTAGAATAACGCTCAAAAATTTCACTTAGTGCCTGTACTTGAGCTTCCCTTGGAGTATTTCCTGTTGCAAGACCATTGCTCACGTAGAGATTGCTTAAAATATTGAGTGGAAAATAAACTTTTTCATCAGTTGAGCATTTTTTAAAGGGCAGGGCAACTATTTCTTCTTCATAATCACTGTTAAAATCAATTAAATCTTCATGACTAAGTTCCCCTAAGGTGTCATAAATAGCATCTAACTCGTCATTTAAATAATCACCTCCAAATTCAAATGCAACTTCATCTGGATAGTACTTACGCTTAGGAAGATAAAAGTCAATAAAAAAATTGTTCGTTTGAAGTCTCTCTATGTACTCCCCAAGTGCACTTGCTGTTGATGCTTGTGTAATCGTACCTTTGCCATTAGAATAGATATGTAAAGGTGCTTCTGTTGAGGCTAAATTTACAGAATAACAATTTTGTAGCGGATGTTTTTCTTGTGAAAACGTAATGCCACATCCAAGATCTTTTAAAATAGCCTGCATAGCTGCAATTGAGTCTTCCGCCGGAGCACTTTTAGATAATATATTCATTTTTTTATTCCTATTTTAGGGTTTTGGTATAAAGTACATAACAGTCTCAAAAATGCCTTCCATATAATGCCTTAGATAAACATTGTAACTACTCTGTATATCTAAAACTTTCTCAGGTATTTTGTACCAATCTTCAGCCTTATGATAAACGCAGATAGCTAGAATAGGTTTGTACTTCTTTATCGTCTCTCTAGCACCTTCTATGGCATCTTGTTCAGCACCTTCTATATCAAGCTTTATAAAGTCTACTTTTTCTTTTACAAGATTATCTATAGTGTCTACTTCTACGCTTTGAGTACCTTTACCGTAGATAGTTGAAAAAGATTTCTCTTCATTGAAGTAAAGCGTCTCTTTTTTGTCTGAAACACCACATGTTAAAAACTCTATATTTTTATAATGACCTAGCTCACGTTTAGCAATTCGTATATTCTCAGGTATTGGTTCTATTAGATATATCTTTTTAAAATCAGGATAGTTCTTTATAACTTCAGTAGCAGTATCCCCAACATAACCACCACCATCTACAAAACGAATCTCTTTTATATCAGGGATTAGCTCTCTGTCAAAGTACTGTCCTTCGTGGTCATTAGTAAAGCCTTCCATAAACTCATAATCAAACGTCATTTTAAAGTTGATAACTTTCTCAAACACCTCTTTTGACTTTTGATCCCCAAGTAAATCATAAACGCAGTTATATCTATCAGTATTATTTTTATAATCATCTTCAAAATCACTTATGAAAGGAGGGTGAATTAAATCAAACGCAGAGTATCTGTAAAACGCAAGATAGCTAATATGTTTAA
>JAGGWO010000163.1 GCA_021157485.1 Sulfurimonas sp.
GAAAAATGACACTTTTAGAAGAGCTTTCAAAGCCATACTCTGAACATGAAAGATTTTTAAACGCAATGATTCTTGGTTCATCAGACCTGACACAAGGTGAGGGTGTAAATCTTCTGAGTGTTCACGCTTCAAAAGGTTTAGAGTATAAAGAGGTTTATGTAGTTGACTTAATGGATGGACGCTTTCCAAATCGTAAACTTATGCAAAGAGGTGGCTCACTTGATGAAGAGAGACGACTTTTTTATGTGGCGGTAACCCGTGCAAAAGATATTTTGTATCTGAGCTATGCTAAATATGACAAGATTAAAAAACAGAATTTTATGGCTTCTCAGTTTTTGTATGAAGCTGGACTAGTTCCAAAGGATGAGGCTTATAGAGCTTTAGTTTTAAAAGATATGGATAAGGACGAAGAGTAGCTTTAGGGGGTTGTAGGGACATAGTGTCCCTGCCACTATAATGGGCTTTGCTCATTATAGTGAGTAATAAGACTAAGCGCTTCTCATTTTTCTAAGCTCTATGAAGTAAGAGTGTCCTAAATAAATCACATAAAATACTGATGCAAAAAAGATTACAAAAGGTATGAGTGAGATTAGGTAGAGCCCTAAAGTCTTGAGTCTTAGAGTTGTGGCGTTAAAGTATTTTATCTGCTTAGACTCTTCTCTTGTCGCTATGGTTGAAGATACATCGTAGGTTATTACCTTATGAAAAAAGTAATAGAGAGGCAAGTTAAACGCAACTACATTAAGAAGTGGTATGAAATATAGAGGTACAAAAAGAATAAAAAGACCAAGCATCACAAGTGCCCATTTTAGCACTAAAAAGATTCCCTCTGCGATATTTGAATATCCTAGCATCTCTACATCACTATAGTGTCTTGTCTGTAGCTCTTTAAGTATCATAGGTGTCATAAAACCTATAACAATCAGTGCGACAAAAATTGAAAAGTAGAGAGTTAAAAAAGTCCCAACTGTATAAACTAAAAATGTAGCTATCCAAGATGTAATAGCAGAACTCATTAAAAATTGAATAAGTGCCGTACCCTCAAGTGTTGCCTGAAAGCTTTCAGTATGAGGGATGCCATTTTCTATAGAAGTCTGTGTACTTTGTACATCCATAGAACCTAACTGATCTAATCCAAAACCAGCAACTACAAAAAATAGAACATACATAATAATCATAGAAAATAGAAATGGAAGTATAGAGTACTTCAGCATCTTTGATGTGAAGAGGTCTTTGATGCTTAAAGAGAGAACATTTGTTTCGCTGTTCATTAAAGATTATCCTCTATTGTTTTAAAAGCCTTTTGCATATCTTCTTCACTCATTTTTCCAGATTTGTAAAAAAGAAGGTCTCCGCGTTTAGAGAAGATAAGAATATTTGACTCGTCATCTTCCACTTTCCACTCATTTACGAGTACACTGTTTTTATCTTTTACGTAAATAGTGTCAGGAAACTCTTCTTGTTTGTCTTTTAAAATACTCTCAATTATAAAGTTAGGTTTCCAAGTAGCAGCGAGGTTTATAACAGCTAGGCTTCCATAATTACTTCTGTCATATTTTTTCTCTTTTAAAGCTTTTGAGAAGTGAGAGTTAGTATCTTTTTTATCAGGATCTACATAAAACATCACATAGACCTTATCTTGTAGTGTAGAAGAGTTCCATGCACTTCCATCCAAAACCATTCCCCCGTCATCATTTTGGATAATAACTTGAGAAGGAACTTCACCAACTGTAACTGCTGATAGGTTCAGCGTAATAAGTGCTGATAGTAGGGCTATTTTAATTTTCATAATTTACTCCATAGTTTTTGATTTAGTTTTAACTCTTCTACGATACCTATTGCTAAATGTAGCGTTTGAACATATTCCATCGCTATTTTATACTTTAAAAGTGAATGAAAGATAGATGGCTCAAAAAGGTCTTTGTTGTAGGCTATAGCTAAATGGATATGATTTCTTACAAAAGAGATGGAAACGGGGTGTTCAGATTTTTTTTGAAAGAGAAGCAGTTTCTCCATTAAAGAGTGAGAGAGAATATATCTAGCTTCCACTTGGTCTGTGCCATATACAACAAACTTTTTCTCAAATGTAGAGTTATCCATTTTTACAAGGTCAGCACGTGCAAAATTGTTTGACTGTAACCAATTCCCAATCAAGTCACCAAAACTACTCTGGGCACTATCTGGAAGGATTACTGTTCTGCCATGAAAGTTTTTGTTGAACTCTGCAACGATGAAGAGGCCTTGAAAAATTGTACTCCAGTTATCTTTTCCTTTAGAGTTTCTATGTCTTTTTTCAGCATGAAGGTCGGAGAATTTTATTTTTATGCCATCTATATTCCCATAAACATAATCATTTCCACTCATTCTATCTACTGATGATGTAAATATTTTTGAGCGCTCAAATAAAGTTTTCGTTATATGCATTTCACTTGAGTAGTTCAGATTTGAATCGATTGCGTTTATGAGAGGCGAGATGATATTTGCTTTAAAATCTTTGACATAATCTCTTGTAAGCATTTTATAGATAATACCACCAAGAGCTATATAGGCAAATCCAAAAAAGTATATAGCATCACCAGATTCAAAAAACGAAGAGGGCAGAGCCATAAAAATTAGGAAAAAGATAAAGGTTAAACCAGAACCTA
>JAGGWO010000060.1 GCA_021157485.1 Sulfurimonas sp.
ATGAGAGTAGTATGTCCACACTGTTTAAGTGTAAATAACGTTCCACAAAAAGATTCTTACAAAAAAGCCAACTGTGGTAAATGTAAAAAATCACTGCTAGATACAAAGCCTATAGAGCTCACAGAGGCTAATTTTGATGAAGTATTGGTAAATAGCGATATCCCAGTTATTATTGACTTCTGGGCACCTTGGTGTGGTCCATGTAAGATGATGGGACCAGTTTTTGAAAAAACAGCTACAAAATTTCCGTTAAAAACTCTTTTTGTAAAAGTAAATACTGAAAATGAACAAAATTTGGGTGCTAGATTTGGAATAAGAAGTATTCCAACTTTAATGATATTTAAAGATGGAAAAGAGGTTCACCGCGTTTCAGGTGCACTAGATGAAACAAGCCTTTCACAGCTTGTAACTCAGTTTTCTTAGTCAATATACGAACAACAGTAGTCAGTTACACTCTTAATCTTTAAATCAAAAGAAGAGTTAGCAGGAACATTAAAAGTCTCTGGAGTGTTAAGAGTTTTCCACTCTTCACCCGGAAGTTTAATCTCAAGTTCACCACTAAGCATCTCCATAATCTCAGCTTTGTTAGTTCCAAAAGTGTATTCACCTGGAAGCATAATACCTAGAGATTGAGTAGAACCATCACTAAGATTTACGGTTCTACTTGTAACCTTTCCATCGTAATAAATATTCGCTGCTTTAACAATAGTTGCGTTTTGAATTGTTGACATAGAAATTCCTTTTTTTATTTATAAAATAATACCTCAAATATATATAATTGAAAATTACTTACTTCCCTTTTTTAACTTAACTCTTTGAGAGTGTGTAATTGCAACAGCCATTGCATCTGAAATATCAAGTGGTTTAATCTCTTTTTTGATATTAAGAAGACGTTTTACCATAAAATTAACCTGTTCCTTCCCCGCTTTTGCTTTACCTGTAAGTGCTTTTTTAACTTGAAGCGCTGTATATTCATGGAACTGTCCAAACTCTTGAAGAAGTTTTAACATTATTGCTCCACGAAATTGAGCGAGTTTTATAGTAGTTGCAGGATTATGTGCATAAAAAATATCTTCCATCGCAACTTCATCTATTTTATGACTCTCAAAGATTCTTCCCAATCCCTCTACCATCTGAGGAATCTGAAACTGTAAACCTTCTGCTTTCATTTTAATAAGACCAGCCTCAACAAGAGATATTTTCCCTTTTTCCAAAGAGATTAATGCATATCCCATATTTCTTGTTCCTGGATCTATTCCGAGTATTATCATCTGTTTCCCAAATATTTTTATTAAATAGATTATACTATAGATTATTCACAATATTCACATAATATAAATTGAGTTATTCACATGAGAAGTGTGAAGAAAATGATAATTTATTATCGTTTTTAGCTTCGAAACCACAGGTATTGTCATGAAATGACCACCGAGGACTTAATCATACTTTATGAAAAAAAAGTGTACTATTCACATATATACAAATGAATAAGGTTTTATGTGAATATAGCTCAAGAAGTTTTAAAAGCTCTCAAAGAAGAGATAACAGAAGTAGAATATAATAGATATATTAAGCATCTCACTTATGATGCAAAAAAATCAACTAGTGACTTAGCAATATTTTATCCACAAAATGCTCTTGTTATCAACTGGATTAAAAATAAGTATAGTCAAAAAATTGCACATCTATTTGAAGTAAAGAGTGGTTCCAAAGTAACCGTACAGATTGCACTTAAAAATAGTGTTGATAAAAGAAAAACTAAAAAAATTGTAGAGCAAAAGGTGAGTAACTCTCTTTTAAACCCTTCACACACCTTTGATAACTTTATGGTTGGAGGATCAAACCAGTTTGCATATGCAGCGGTTAAGAGTGTAAGTGAAAACGCAGGTAACGTTTATAACCCACTTTTTATATATGGTGGTGTTGGTCTTGGCAAAACACACCTAATGCAAGCAGCTGGTAATGTCTTTCAAAATGAAGGAAAAGTTGTTATCTATACTACGGTTGAACAGTTTTTAAATGATTTTATTCGTCATGTGAGAAATAAAACTATGGAACGTTTTCAAGAAAAATATCGTAAATGTGATGTTTTACTGATAGATGATATTCAATTTCTAAGTAACAAAGAGGGGATTCAAGAGGAGTTCTTTCACACTTTTGAAGCACTTAAGGGTTCTGGTAAACAGATTATTCTTACAGCAGATAAACACCCAAAAAAAATTGCTGGTTTAGAAAAACGTCTACAGAGTCGTTTTGAGTGGGGACTGGTTGCTGATATTCAACCACCAGAGCTTGAAACTAAAATAGCTATTATTGAAAAAAAATGTGAAATAAACAAAGTTGTAATTACAAAAGATATAGTTAATTATATCGCTACTGTGATTGATAGCAATGTACGTGAGATAGAAGGGATACTTTCAAAACTTCATGCTTATTCACAATTGATGCACATTGATATTGATTTAGAGTTTACAAAAAACGTACTAAAAGATCAAATGAAAGAGAATCGTGAAAATCTTACTATGGATATAATCACACAAGTCGTAGCAAAAGATCTAAATATAAAACCTAGTGAGATACGCTCAAAAGGCAGAAGTAAAAATATAGTTTATGCAAGACGTATATCAATATATATCTGTCGTGAACTAACTCAAAATACAATGCCACAACTAGCACAATATTTTGGAATGAAAGATCATACAGCTATTAGTCATACAATCAAAAAAATAAATGAATTAATCAAAGATGATGAAGACTTTAAAGTAAAAATTGAAGAGTTAAGTAATAAAATAACATCCTCATAATAATTTATATCTCTAATTTCGTAAAAAAAAAGATATAATTGTAAAAGTGAATAGATGTGAAAGAAGTTCTACTGGTTAGTCACATATGTAGAACTCTTAGTTTAGGGGTGTAAATGTGTTTTTCACATATTCACTACCCCCTACTACTACATACTAAAATTATAATAAATATATAGGAAATTCATATGATAATAACAATATCTAAATCGATCATAGAAAACATACTAATACATGCAGGACCTTTTCTAGAAAAAAAAGACACATCTCAAATTACATCTCATGTTTATCTGAATGCTTTAAATGATACTTTAACTGTTAAAGCTACTGATTATGAGATAGGTTTTTTAGTAACTACTAAAAATGTAAATATTTCAAAAGATGGAAGTATTACTGCAAATGGTAAAAAATTTTTAGATATTGTTAGAATTTTAAAAGATGGTGATATTAATCTTGAAGTAAAAAATGATACTCTTCATATTTCTCAAGCTCACTCAAACTTTAAACTACCTACTTTCTCACATAATGAATTTCCAGAGTTTCCATCTTATGAAGGAAAGGCTCGTATATCTATAGAGTCTCATACTCTTATAGAATCACTTAAAAAAATAACACCTGCAATTGATACTAATAACCCTAAATTTGAGTTAAATGGTGCTCTTATTGATATTAAACAAGACTCTATAAACTTTGCTTCAACAGATACAAGACGTTTAGCTGTAGTAAACGTGAATAATCAAAGTGCTAATGAGTTGTCAATAATAATTCCTAAAAAAGCAATTATAGAGATTCAAAAACTTTTCTTTGATGATATTGAACTTTATTATGATGAAACAAATTTAATAATTCATTCTGAACAATACACATTTTTCACAAAACTTATTAATGGTAAATTTCCAGAATATTCACGTATTATTCCTAAAGAGATTGCAAATAATTTAGTTTTACCAAAAGCTATTATGATTGATTCAATTAAACAGATAACTACTATCTCAACAGATCTGAAAATTACTTTTTTAAATGATGTTATTACTTTTGAATCATTGAGTGATGATAATATCGAAGCAAAAACAGAAATATCTCATACAACAGGTTTTAGTGAACCATTTTCAATTGCTATAAATTCAAGATATTTATTAGATTTTTTAAACTCTATAAACTCTTCTGAATTCAATATTGGACTTAATGAGGGTAATTTACCTTTTATCTTAAGTGATGAAAATTTTAAAACAGTTGTAATGCCAATAGTTATATAAATATATAGTTACTCCATACTTGTGGAGTAATTTTTTCTTTAATACTCATAATTTCTTTCTTAAAACTACTTATTAGCTTAATTTAGATAGAATAACTTCAATTATGCCCAAAGGGCTATATGGAGATGTTAATGGAAAATTACGGTGCTAGTAATATTAAAGTCCTTAAAGGTTTAGAAGCTGTTAGAAAACGTCCTGGTATGTACATTGGTGATACTGGACATCGTGGTCTTCACCACTTAGTTTATGAAGTTATTGATAACTCTATCGATGAGGCTATGGCTGGCCACTGTGATACTATTACTGTAACACTTACTAAAGAGGGAACTTGTAAAGTTTCTGATAATGGTCGTGGTATTCCTACTGATATGCACCCAACTGAGGGAATATCTGCAGCTACTGTTGTTTTAACAGTTCTTCACGCCGGTGGTAAGTTTGATAAAGATACTTATAAAGTTTCTGGTGGTCTTCATGGTGTTGGTGTTTCTGTTGTAAATGCACTCTCTGGTGATTTGAAAATGACTATCTACAGAGAAGGTCAAATTCACGAACAAAACTTTAAAGAGGGTATTCCTCAAGAAGAACTAGCAGTTATTGGTAAGACTCGTAAAACTGGTACAACTATTGAATTCGCAGCTGATCCATCTATCTTTACAGATACTATTATATTTGAATATGAGTATCTATCTAAAAGATTTAAAGAGTTAGCATATTTAAATCCATTTATTACAATTAAATTTATTGATGAGAGAACAGGTGTCAGCGAGGATTATCACTTTGAGGGTGGTATAGCTCAGTATGTTAATGATATGAACAAAAAAGCTTTAGTAGCGGATGTTTTTTCATTTACTGCAAAGGTAGAAGATATTGAGTTTGATGTAGCTCTTATGTATAATGAAGGTTATGAAGAGAAACTTGCATCTTTTGTGAATAATATTCGCACACCAAATGGTGGAACACATGAAGCTGGTTTTAGAGCTGGCTTAACTCGTGTTATTTCTAATTATAACTCCAAAAATGGCGCTGCCAAAGAAAAAGATGTAAAAATAAGTGGAGATGATGTAAGAGAGGGACTAATTGCCATAGTTTCTGCTCGTGTTCCTGAACCACAGTTTGAGGGACAAACAAAGGGTAAACTTGGTAATACCTATGTAAGACCTTTAGTTCAAAAACAGACTTATGAACTATTATCAAAATATTTTGAAGAAAATCCTATACAAGCAAAAGCAATAGTTTCTAAAGCTCTTGCCGCTGCCCGTGGTCGTGAGGCTGCTAAAAAAGCTAGAGATTTGACTCGTAGAAAAGATAACATGTCAGTTGGAACACTTCCTGGTAAACTTGCTGATTGTCAAAGTAAAGATGCATCTATTTGTGAACTATATCTAGTGGAAGGGGACTCTGCAGGCGGTTCGGCTAAAATGGGTCGTGACAGAGTTTTCCAAGCAATTTTACCACTCAAAGGTAAGATTTTAAATGTTGAAAAAGCAAGACTGGAAAAAATTCTAAAATCAGATGAAATTACAAATATGATTACTGCTATGGGTTGTGGTATTGGTGAAGAGTATAATGAAGAGAAACTTCGTTATCATAAACTTGTAATTATGACCGATGCGGATGTTGATGGTTCTCATATTCAAACTCTGCTACTTACTTTTTTCTTCAGACATTTCCGTGATGTAGTTGAAAAAGGTTATCTCTATCTAGCTCAACCACCACTTTACCGCTATAAAAAAGGTAAAAAAGAGATTTACTTCAAAGATGACCGTCAGATGAATGATTTCTTGATTGACAATGGAATTGAGTCACTAGAGGGCCAAACAGTAGGACACAACGACTTAGTTGCGTTTTTCAAAATGGTTGACCATTATGCAGGTTCACTAGAAGCACTTGATAGAAGATATGCACTTGTTGATTTGATTCGTCATTTTATAGAAAATCCGGATTTGATCTCTCTTGGTGCAAAAGACCTTTACGCTAAAGTTGAAGAGTTTTTAACATCGATAGAAAATAATATTCTTACAAAAACAATTAACGAAGAGACAAATGAGATTCACCTTTTTGTTCAAACAAAAGGCGGTATGGAAGAGTTATTAATCAATGATGATCTTTTCACTGCTCCACATTTTACTGAAGCTAATTATGTTTTCAAAAAGATACAAGAGTGGGAACTTAGTTTTGAGAATGATATAATTCAAGAATTAAATAACATTAAAGAGTATGCTAAAAAAGGTGCATATATTCAACGCTATAAAGGTCTTGGTGAGATGAACCCTGATCAGCTTTGGGAAACAACTATGACTCCTGAAAACCGTGTACTTCTTCAAGTAAAAATTGAAGATGCAGAGGTTGCATCAGATGCGTTTACTCTGTTTATGGGTGATGAAGTTGAACCTCGTCGTAACTACATCGAAACTCACGCAAAAGATGTTAAACACTTAGACGTTTAAAGCTTAGATATGTTACTTCCCCAGACTAAAGAGAGAGAGTACCGTTTTAGGCTAGCGCTTAGAATAGGACTTCCTATCTTTGCTCTAATTCTTGCACTAATTTCAAGTACTCTTATTACCAATTATGAGAGTATGCATATCTCTTTTTATTTTGAAGCCGTTTTGCTGTTGGCCTTTAGCATTTACTTTATTTTATACATAATATATAGCGGTTTTAATGTAAAGATTACTGATGATGTAACAAAAACTTTTACACGTGAATATCTTTACGACTATTTAAAAAAAGAGATAAAAGAGAAGAAAGAGTACTCCTTAATCCTAATAAGCATAGATAATCTTCATGATATAAATAAGGTATATGGCCTTAAAAATGGGGATAAAGTTCTGCTAGAAGTATCAAAATGGATAGGTAATTATTTGAAAAATGAAAAAATAAATAATTTTCCAATGGGACATATAAAAGGTGGAGATTTTATAGTCGGACTTAAGGGTAAAAAAGATAAATATAACACAATGCTAGAGTTAATGTGCCTTAAATCTAGTGAGTTTAAAGTAGATAACATAGAGGTGAAGATATCAGGAGCCATTACAGACAGTTCCTACTCAAATAAACTTAGCTATTTGGTTGAAAATCTTTTTGAGCTTCAAGAAAAAAATAAAAGAGCAAAATCAAAATATAGCGAAGAGGAGATAGATCCTAATGAGCTTGAATCATATATTATTAATGCTATAAATAGCAAAAGTATAATTGTTTCGACTCAAGAGATATATGAAAATAAAGAGAAAGTTTTTAAAGAGTGTTTTGTTAAACTCGAAGCTTCTAATGGCAAACTTTTTTACCCTAAAAGATATATGAAAATTATAAATAGACTAGGTCTGTCTGTTGCGTTTGATTTGATGGTTTTAGAGCATGCTGTTTTAAATTGCACAGATGTTAGCAGTGAAATTTATGCTATTAATATCTCCCCAACATCTATAAGAAATGAGAACTTTTTATCTCACGCTAAAGATCTTTTAAAAAGCCATGATATTCTAACAAAAAAGATAATGTTTATTTTAAGTGAGCAGGAGTATTACTCTCATGTAAGTAGATATAATTCAATATTAAATTTGTTAAGAGCTCTTGGTGTTATTATTGCAATTGATAGACTAGGTTCACTGCAGACAAGCTTTTTATATCTCAGAGAGTTGAGCATTGATGTGATAAGATTTGATTCATACTACTCTAAAGAGATAAAAGATAAAAAAAATCATAGTATAATTAGTGGTTTTAACAGTATGGCTCAAGAAAAAGGTGTCAAAACCTGGATAAAAAATATTGAAGATGAAGAGTCATTAGAGATTGCCAAAAAGATGAACATAGATTATATACAGGGTAAGTACTTAGCAGATTTAAAAGATATAAATTAGAAAGCAGCAAGGAAGTATTAATGAAATATGGTGAAAAAGAAATTAGAGAGTTTGATGTCCAAAAAGATTTAGAAATTTGGCCAAATGAGCATGAAAAAGATTACCTCATAAAGGTTACTTTACCAGAGTTTATGGGACTGTGTCCAAGAAGCGGTTATCCTGATTTCGCAACTATATATATAGAGTATACACCTGATAAATTTGTAGTTGAATTAAAAGCTATAAAACTTTATATAAATTCATTTATGTTTAGATATATAAGTCATGAAAATTCTGCAAATGAAATTTATGATGTTATTTGGGAAAGAATTAAACCAAAAAATCTAAAGCTTATAGCAGATTTTAAACCTCGTGGAAATGTTCATACAGTTATAGAGATAGATAGTTCTAAGATGAGTAAGAGTTAGATATGTTTGGGAATATTTTAGGTAAGAAAAAAGATAATATTGAAACAAATGAAAATACGGACATAGCTTTAAAAATTTCTAAAATGAACTTAACAGAGATGAGAAGCTATGTAAATAATAAGCTAAATGACTTTGAAATTACTCAAGCTGGTCTTGTAGAAGTTATGAAAAAACTAACTACTCCTAATGAAAAAACATCAAAAACTTATCTTCAGATAGATGATATGGATTCCAAAAAGAAAAAAGGATTTGATTTAGTTATTATGATTGCAAATTCTATGCATATTAGTGTCGAAGTTGTAGAGTTACTACAAGAGTTTATAGCTGTATATAACGACTTAATCGCAAAGTATGATACAGATTATAAAGAGATATATGCTTCAAGATTTTCAGATGCTTTAGTTCAATCAATAGCTAATGTCAATAAGCACTCAGAGCTTCAAAGAAAGAGTAATGTTTTAGGTGAATAACTCTCTTTTTAACCAAGCATAAGCCTCTTTTTTTGTTTTAAAATTTCCACTTATTTGAGCTCTATAGGCTCTATCTAAAATTATAGAAAACTCTTTTGATGGTTTGATTCCAAGACTTATGATATCTTTTCCTTGAACTACAGCTTTTGCTTCTTGATGGAACACACCTAGCTCTTTGGCTCTTGTTTTTAAGTTATTAATATTTTTTGATTCTATTTTTGTTTGGGATTTTGCTAGAGAAAAAAGTACAAACTCTTCAATAGTAACTTTTGTAGCAAGTATATAGATGTCGTAGTCACTAAAGAGATTAAAATTTATATCATTTTGGTGTTTTAGCAAAGATAAGACTTTAGCAAATAAATTTTTGTCATTACTTAGTTTAGAGAGAAAAGTTTCACATTCACTTAGAGCTAACTGATAACAGAGCGCAGCTAACATCAATATTGTGTTAGTTCTACTATCTTGTGTTTTTAAGGAGCTCATTGTATCAACTGTTTTATATATATTTTCTAAATTTTGTACATCAATATTTTTAAATTCTGTAAAATAATTAAAGCCATCAAGGGAGTTTAGTAGTTTCAAGCCCAAAGATGGAGTTGTGGATTTTAGTAAAAGTTTTTTAATTTCTATAAATATTCTCTCTTTTGGCAGTTCATCTAAAATAGACTCTTTTATCATCTTTTTGCAAACTACAAAAAGTTCATTATCTATTGATAGATTAAATCTTGAACAAAATTGTACGGCTCTTAAAACTCTCAGAGGGTCTTCTTGAAACTTAACTATATCTACTGCTTTTAAAATTTTGTTTTTTAAATCTTCTCTACCATTAAATGGATCTAAAATCTTATTTGTTTTAATGTCATAACCGATAGCATTTATTGTAAAGTCACGTCTACTTGTTGCAGTTTTAAAATCGAGTGAAGAGTCAACTTTAATCTCAAAACCTTTATGCCCTTTATCTATTTTGGAGTCACTTCTTGGAAAAGAGAAATCTATATCTAAATCATCTACTCTTAGTTTACATACGCCAAAACTTTTACCAACACTATTCACATCTCCAAACTCTTCTAAAATATTTTCTAGTTTTGAAAATGAGTTTATTCCATAAAGTTCAACATCTATATCTTTAGACTCAATTTTGAGTAAAAAATCCCTAACATATCCACCAATTATAATAGGTTTAATATTATTAATAAGTAATTTATCAAAGATTATATTTAATTTATTTGGATAATCAACCATAATTTACTTTTTACTTTGGATTTTACTGTTTTATAAATAAAATAAAATTTCTTTATTCATTTGAGTAATAAAATATAATAGCATATTAATGCGAAAATGGATTTTATATTAGAAGAGTTTATCTGCTCATCATATTACATTAGTAAAAGTATATTGTGTATTTCACATGCATATAATATTTTTTTGGGTATAATCGCGAAAATATTTACCCTCAGCTTACTAGATACAGATGTATTTATATTAAAAGCTAAACAAGGAAACTTATGCAAAAAATTAGAAATATTGCCGTTATCGCTCACGTTGACCACGGTAAGACTACATTAGTTGATGGATTACTAGAACAATCAGGTACATTCGCTTCACATGAACAACACGATGAAAGAGCTATGGATAGTAATGATTTAGAAAAAGAGCGTGGTATTACGATTCTTTCTAAAAATACAGCTATACGTTATAAAGATCACAAAATAAATATTATTGATACTCCGGGTCACGCTGACTTTGGTGGTGAAGTTGAACGTGTTCTTAAAATGGTTGATGGTGTTTTAGTTCTTGTTGATGCTTATGAAGGTGTTATGCCACAGACTAAGTTTGTTGTTAAAAAGATGCTTGCTCTTGGTAAAAAACCAATTGTTGTAATTAATAAAATTGACAAACCTTCTGCTGAGCCAGATCGTGTTGTAGATGAAATGTTTGACCTGTTTGCAGATATGGATGCTACAGATGATCAACAAGATTTCCCAATTATTTATGCAGCTGCTCGTGATGGTATTGCAAAATTAGATATGTCTGATCCTGATGGAGACTTTACGTGTATCTTCGAAGCTATTATTAATGCTGTTCCTGTACCAGAAGGTGATGCTGCTAACCCACTTCAAGCTCAAGTATTTACACTTGATTATGATAATTATGTTGGTAAAATTGGTATTAGCCGTATTTTTAATGGTACAGTTAATAAGGGCGACAACATTATGCTTGCAAAATCTAATGGCGAAATGGTTAAGGGTAAAATCTCTAAACTTATTGGTTTCCATGGTCTTAACCGTATGGAGATTGATCAAGCCGAAGCTGGTGATATTGTTGCGTTTGCTGGTATGGAGACTGTTGATGTTGGAGATACTGTTGCTGATCCACTTAATCCAGTTGCACTTGACCCTATGCACATTGAAGAGCCGACACTAACAGTTGTATTTGCTGTAAATGATTCTCCACTTGCTGGTCAAGAGGGTAAGCATGTTACTTCAAATAAACTACGTGAGCGTTTAGAGTCTGAAATGGTAACAAATGTTGCTATGAAATTGGATTTTGTTGGTGAGGGTAAATTTAAAGTTTCAGGTCGTGGTGAACTTCAGATTACAATTCTTGCTGAAAATATGCGTCGTGAAAACTATGAGTTCTCTATCTCTCGTCCAGAAGTTATTGTTAAAGAGATTGAAGGTGTTAAGTGTGAGCCATTTGAGCACTTAGTTATTGATGTTCCTGAAGAATTAAGCGGTACAGTAATCGAGCGCCTTGGTAAGAGAAAAGCTGAGATGAAATCAATGTTACCAATGGGTTCTGGTTTCCAAAGAATCGAATTTGAAATTCCAGCTCGTGCACTTATCGGTTTCCGTGGACAATTCTTAACAGACACTAAGGGTGAAGGTATTATGAATCACTCTTTCTTAGAGTTCCGTCCATTTACTGGTAGTGTAGAGTCAAGAAGTTATGGTGCATTAATCTCAATGACACCAGGTTCAACTTTAGCATTCTCACTATTTAATATTCAAGACCGTGGTGTTCTTTTTATCGGTGTTCAAACTGAAGTATACGAAGGTATGATTGTTGGTGAACACTCACGTTCAAATGATTTAGTTGTTAACCCTATTAAAGGAAAGGCACAATCAAATGTACGTTCAAGTGGGGCTGATGAAGCTATCAAACTTATACCATTTAGAAATATGTCTTTAGAGCGTGCTTTAGAGTGGATTGAAGATGATGAGCTTCTTGAAGTAACTCC